>CAIMUD010000057.1 GCA_903844585.1 uncultured Actinomycetes bacterium
ACTGGTGGCAAGACCTCACCTTCTCATCTACACAAAAGCGATCACTGCTTGCAATTGCAGGAATCGCACTCGTCATCTCTGGTGCATATGTATTGCGCCCAACGGCTGCAAATGAAATACAAGATGTGCCAATTCTTCAGACGCAAGCGATAAGTACTGAAATAACTGTTGACGTTGCAGGAGCTGTTGCAAATCCAGGCTTCTATGCGCTGGCTGTGAATTCGCGAGTTGTGGATGCGATTAGCGCCGCGGGTCAGATATTAAAAGGCGCCGATACATCTGACTTAAATCTTGCTCGTATTATGAAAGATGGCGAACAAATCTATGTATATCCAAAGGCCACTTCTTTTAGTCGAAGCACAGCAACTCGTTCCGCACCAGCGCACCGAGGACCAATCGCGATTAATCGCGCAAGCGCAAAAGAACTTGAAGCTCTTGATGGCATCGGGCCAGTTCTTGCCGGGAGGATCGTGACATATCGCAGTGCAAATGGACCATTTACAACTGTAGAAGATCTTTTGAAGGTTTCAGGAATTGGAGCTGCAAAGTTCGCGCAGTTCAAAGAAAAAATCCGCGTGTAATTGATTACCGCGCCATCGCACTCGGTGGAGCGGTATGGATTGGTGCGCTTTCGCAGAGTTGGTTTGCTCCATGGAGAAGCGCACTTTTCGCGTTGGCATTGGCAGTCATTACTTTCTGGACACATAAGCGCCGTTTAACGGTATTGATATTTGCACTTCTACTTGGCAGCGCAGTGATGTCACTTCGGCAGAGCGCACTTGAAAATAGTCTAATTGCCTCGCACTTTGGCCAATCCATCGAAGTAAGTGCTCGCATCACAACTGACCCACACCTTGTAGATAAGAAGGTAAGTGGGCGGAATTTTTTGCCTCCGAGTTATAGCTTTCTAGCAAAGTCACGAGTGCCGATTCGAATTATTACAACAGATCTCTCTGTCAAAGATTTACTTCCAGGCCAAGAGATTCGGGGGAGTGCGCGCATAAGGGAAAGTAAAGAGAGTCGCGTAGCAGCCCTTGTATTGATGGGCAAAGTTGAAGTTGTGACAAAGCCATCAAGGTGGGCCCGATCACTTGCAACTATTCGGCTGGGGCTTCGAAGTGCAACGGGTGGCGGAGATGGTGGCGCACTTATTCCAGGAATGGTTTTGGGTGATACTTCAAAACAATCGCAACAATTTAAAGCTGACATGCGAAGGTCTGGCCTTACGCATTTAGTTGCGGTGAGTGGCGCCAACTTTGCAATTGTTTCGGCCTTTGTTCTCTGGTGCATGCAATTCCTATTTAGACGGATGAGTTATCGCTTGAGCGCGACCGCTATTTCACTTATTTGTTTTATCGCACTTGTGCGCCCATCGCCGTCGGTATTACGCGCTGCTGCAATGGCTGCGGTTTTGTTGATTGCAAAAGGAACACATAAAGGCCAAGACTCACTGCCGGCTCTTGGTTTTGCAATCGCCGCAGTTGTTATTGCAGATCCGTGGCAGAGCCGCGATCCTGGTTTTGCGCTCTCAGTGCTTGCTACTGCAGGGCTCTTACTCTTCGCACCTCGGGTGACAAACTTCTTCGCGCGCTTTACTCCCAAACTCGTGGCAGAAGCCATGGCTCCACCCATTGCTGCAATCGTTTTCTGCGCACCAATCATTGTGGCTATCTCTGGATTTATCTCACCAATGAGCATCGTTGCAAACTTATTAGCAGCCCCTGCTGTCGCACCCATAACAATCGTTGGGTTTATCGCTGCGCTTATTTCTCCGATAGCTCCATGGTTATCGGTTTTGTTGGTGACCCTTGTAAAACCACTTGCTGCATGGATTGCTGTCATTGCACATTGGTCTGCGGGTTTTCCTGGCTTTGCACTCGGCGCCGTCGTACTTACGGTACTTGGACTCGGAATATTTTTGCGCAAGAAAGCGCTCATATTATTTTTATGCGCGATCCTTTTAATAACGTGGGTACAGAGATTTCCAGCTGGTCATTGGGATGTAGCAAATTGCGATATAGGACAAGGGGACGCAATGGTGCTAAATCTTGGCCACCACCGCGGAGTTGTTATCGATGTAGGGCCAGATCCCACAACAATTGATCGTTGTTTAAAACAACTTGGAATACGAGAGATTCCCTTGCTAATCCTTACCCACGGACATGCTGATCACATTGCAGGTCTATCCGGTGCGATAAGAAATCGAAAAGTCGGTGTGAAATGGTTTGGAGATATTAAACGCGGAACCCATGCGCACATTGGCGACATGGATTTCGAAGTCTTGTGGCCAGATGGTGGTGAATACGATCCAAATAATTCATCTATCGCAGTGGTTGTTCGAACTCCAAATTATTCACTCTTTGCCGGAGGAGACCTCGAACCACTTACCCAAACCCAACTTGTTGTCCCGCGAGTGGATATATATAAAGTCTGTCACCACGGGTCTGCATATCAAGATGAGAGTTTTACCCGCGCGCTCTCACCACAAGTTGCCATCATCAGCGTCGGTGTCGGAAATACTTATGGCCATCCTGCACCAAAAACTATTTCGCTACTCGATAGACTCGGGGCTAGAGTTCTGCGAACAGATAAAGATGGAGCAATCGCAATTTCAGCGAAGGCGCATCACTTATCTATTAGGACCAACAAGTCGAAGTGGAAGTTGTGGAGGTGGGAGTAAATGCAACCCTTCTACCTGCTCCTTGGTTCTGAAGCAGCGCTGGCAGATCGCGCGTTAAATAAGATTTCCGCTGAGTTAAAAGAAGATAAAGCTGAAGTCACCACCATTCTCGCCGGTGAGGCAATTCTTGGCGATATTGCAGACGCACTAGCTCCCTCACTTTTCTCCGAACGCCGAGCACTTATCGTCAAAGATTTACAGGATCTACCTGATGAAGCTAAAGATGAAGTCGTCCGATATTTAGAACAACCAGACCCAACGATGACCGTGATCTTTGTTCACAAAGGTGGAGTTAAGGGTAAAGCTTTGTTAGATGCTATTAAGAAGGCAAAGCCAGAAATCATCGCCTGCGAACAAATTAAAAAAGAGGCAGAGAAAGAAAGTTTTGTGAAAGATTTATTCCTTGATGCAGGACGTAAAGCATCGCCCGCCGCAGTCAAAGCACTCGTCGGTGCACTAGGCGGAGATCTGCGAGAGTTGCAGAGCGCGGTTTCGCAGATTGCTCTCGATGCTCCAGCAGGAGTTGTCGATGAAGAGATGGTTGATAAATTTCACCAAGGACGAGTTGAGACAACTGGATTCGATGTTGCAGATGCAACGCTTGACGGCAATCTTCCCGTTGCGCTCATTACTCTTCGCAGCGCTCTAGAGACCGGAACAGATCCAGTAATGGTGACAAGTGCGATTGCGTCTTCACTTCGTAGCCTTGCAAAAGTTTCTGGTTCAGCAAATGGCGCAAAATCTTTCGAACTCGCAGGACAACTTGGTATGGCGCCATGGCAAATAGATAAAGCTCGTCGCCAATTACAAGGTTGGACTCCACGCGGTTTATCTCGCGCGGTGCAAGCAATCGCACTGGCCGATGCGCAGGTCAAGGGCGCATCATCAGACCCGATCTACGCACTTGAGAAGGCGTTGGCCGAAATCTCCTCTGCTCGCGCTGCAAGATAGCGCCAATTTGAGCCCGCACCCCTTGCGCTGATAACCTACGCGTCTGCTCGAAACAGATGGTTTTAGAGCTTTACCTCTTCGTTCGGAGTAATACACGTGGCAAATATCAAGTCTCAGATTAAGCGAATCAAGACAAATGAGAAGGCGCGCCTTCGCAACAAGTCTGTTTCATCTTCAATCAAGAGCGCTGTTCGTAAGTTCCGCGAAACAGTTTCAGCAGGAGATGCTGCAAAGATCACAACCGAACTTCGTTCTGCATCACAGGCACTTGATATCGCAGTAGCAAAGGGTGTTCTTCACAAGA
>CAIMUD010000058.1 GCA_903844585.1 uncultured Actinomycetes bacterium
CTTAGGAGAGCAGATACAGTCTGAAGATTATTTTTTACACGGTGATGAATTTCTTTTATTGTCACATCTTTAGTAACAATTACACGTTCGCGGCGGCGCAATTCTGTGACGTTCTGAATCAAGACGATTGCACCGATGCGATCACCCTTTGCTAAAAGTGGAAGCACAATCAAATCAATAGTTCCGCCTTCATTTTCGCACTCTGCTCGTTGTAATTGTTTACCATTTAAACGACTTCGTAACCCTTGATCATCAGCATTGTGATTATTCTTATGAACTTTCTCGCTGATTTCTCCCAGATTAAATCCTTCAAGATCGTTATCCCATCCAAGTCTGTTATAGGCAGAACGGGCATTAGGACTGGCAAAAGTGGTAATTCCATTAACATCTAATCTAATTAATCCATCTCCCACACGTGGCGCAGGATCGAGATATTCATGAGCACCTGGATATGGAAATGTTCCTTCGCAAACCATGGCATAAAGTTTGTGGGCAATTTCGCGATAGTTAAGTTCCAGACGGCTTTGAGTGCTCATTGACTCTGCACTTCTGTGTCGAGAAATTACGGCGATAACCTGAGAATCAAAAATAACGGGAACAGATTCCACTTTGATCATTACATCGCCAACTAGTTCTGGCTCTGAATCTCGAATAATTTCGCCACTTGAAAGTGCTTTGTCAATCAGTGGTCTTGATCCCCAATCAATCTCATCACCAATTACATCGTGTGGAAATAGAGTGGCAGCAGTCGTTGGACGTATATGCGAAATGGCAACATATCCAGTAGGCCAACTCTTTAAATCTTTTCGAAGCGGCACCCACAGCACTAAATCCGCGAATGAAAGGTCAGCAAGTAACTGCCAATCCGCAACAAGTTCTTGAATTCGATGAATGTGTTCAGATGTCAGGGGTGATCTGCCACGAACAAGATCTTCTAGGCCAGCCATTACTTGGCTCCAACGGTGCTTAAGAAATCACCAATTTCTTGTGTCGCATACCAAGTTAATTCATCTTCTTGTGAATCATAAACGAAAAGAGCTTCAACGCTCTCCCAGATGACTTGGCTATTTAGCTCGATGCTTTCTTCAAAGTGTTGAGTTATTTGTTTATCTTGGATTTCGAGTGCAATTACATATCCGCCAGAATTTCGAGCAGCAATCATTGAAATTTCGTACTCAGCTTCTTCTTCATCGAGTTCCGGATTTGCAGTGATGAATTTAATTGTTGGGGCATACACGATCCCTGGGCTGAAGTTTTTTTGGGCATAGAAATCTTTGACTTCTTCAATCGTCAAAGCCAGATACGCACGCATTGGCTAAGGGTATAAGAGTTTAGGAAATCATTTCACTTGCGATTGTGGCCAACGCTTTTCGAAGTGCCCCTCGTTCATTCACCTCAGCAAGAGTGGCTCTAGAGTCTGAAGACGTCGCCGTATTACGGGCGTCGGAAGGTAAGACGTAGATCTGCGCAGCTTTATGAGTCGCAGCAGCTGCCAGAAATGCTTTTTCCTCTTCTTGACCTTTTCGTCCATTGGTCCGCATATTCAACACGAACGTAATTGAAGAAAATAGCGAAGTTCTACTAAGTACTGATGTAACTTTTTTAAATCTCATGTGTCCTATGTGATCTGGCCTAGCAATAATCCACAGATCATCGGCATGATCGCCGGCCCATGTAATTACCAAAGAATCTGCACGTCGATCTGAGAGTTGTGAAGACAAATCATGAGTCGTTCCGACATCAATGACTATAAAATCGAATTCAGAGTTA
>CAIMUD010000059.1 GCA_903844585.1 uncultured Actinomycetes bacterium
ATTCCAGCAAGACCTGCAGCTGAAAGTGGATCGGCGCCATGTGCTGCACAAAGTCTGGCCACTTCATTGAGTCCACGAGTAATGAGCATTGCTTGGGTATTTTCTCCATAGCCAAGTCCAATTGAAATACCGACGGCAAGTGCAATCACGTTTTTGATTGCTCCGGCCATCTCGCACCCAAGTACGTCAATGGATGTATAGACACGGTAGTAAGGATTTCTAAAAAGAGTTCGCACTTGTTCTGAGAGTGCAAGGTTTCCAGCGGCGGCAACGGCGGCGGCTGGCTGGCGCAGAATTAACTCATCGGCCAAATTAGGACCAGTAATAACGGCAACTTTCTTCGGGCCTAATATTTCTTCAATAATTTCGGTCATTCGAAGTTGGGAACTAATTTCTATTCCCTTGAGCGTGCTCACAATGATGCAGTCTCCCGCGAAGCGTTCTTTCCATAAATTAACTGTCTCGCGGAGTTGAGATGAAGGAATTGCCAAAATGTAAATGTTGCTAAATTTAAAAGCTGCATCTAAATCTGTTGTCGCCTGCAAAGTTTCTGGTAGAAGGTGTGCCCCTAAGTACTTTGAGTTGGTGTGCTTGGTATTTATCTCAGATATAACTTCGCTATTTCGACCCCACAATAAAACTTCGTTTTCAGAGTCGGTAAGAACTTGTGCGAGAGTTGATCCCCAAGCACCTGCTCCTAAAACCGTTACTCTAGTCATCAGTCCTTTTGTTTCTTCTTGAAGTTACCGGTTCTTGGAAGATCCGATATTCGAGGGTCAAAGATAACCTGTGGCCGCTTTTCTCCACGAATTTCCTCAAGTAAATTTGTAATTTCACGCATAACTTTCGCAGTAGCAGCCACTAGCGCCTCTGGATCTTCTGCTCTGCCGGCCCACTCAGATAAATCAACAGGTGGCCCTGCTCTAAAAATAATTCTTGTCCGTGGAAAGAGTTTTATTTTTTTGCCATAAGTTGGAATAATTTTTTGGTTGCCCCATTGAGCAACTGGAATTACGGGCGCACCAGTTTGAAGTGCCAACCTTGCAATACCTGTCTTTGCAACCATTGGCCAGCCATCTAGATCGCGAGTAAGTGTTCCTTCTGGATAAAGCCCTAGGGCGTGGCCTGAATCAAGCAGGGCACGTCCGTGATCTATAGCTTTATGCGCCGTGGTCGACTCGCGTTCAATAGGTACATGTCCAGCTGCAAGTATCAATTTTCCGATTACAGGGATTTTAAAGATACTTGCTTTGCCCAAGAACCTCGGTGCTCTCCCGCTATGAAAAAGGAAATCTGCAAAAACAAATGCATCCAAATAAGAAAGGTGGTTGCATGCAGCAATTACCGCACCAGATTGCGGAATATATTCTGCGCCATTCCAGTCTTTCTTTGAGATCAGGCGTATGAGTGGCACTCCAAGAGCTTTGAAAATATAGTAGCCAAAATTGTTGCCCAGTGGACGCCCCGTTGGCGCAGCGTATGAAACTCGCAGTTCGGACATGTTCAAAATTCTACCTTTGTA
>CAIMUD010000060.1 GCA_903844585.1 uncultured Actinomycetes bacterium
CATGGTTATCTCAGATTACAGATAATTACGGCAGAATAGAACCATTGAAATCTAGAGAGGGCGAAAATTATGTGCAGCAAAGTGACTTGCAAGTCTTGCGGTAAGCCAACGTGGTCTGGGTGCGGCGAGCATATTGAAGAAGCGCTTCAAGGTATCGCCGAAGCCAATCGCTGCCACTGCTAGTTCTTTTATTTACCAGAAGTCAACCACTTCTTTCGCTCCCGCTCTGGCATTCTTTCAATGGCATAGCGAAGTGAAGTGCGTGGCATCTGATGTGCGTGGGTGGTCAAAAACTGCCGAAGTAAATCGATATTACGCTTGCCAAGTTCGCGCAGCATCCACCCGACTGCTTTATGAATCAGGTCGTGCTCATCTTTAAGCAATAGCTCGGCGATATCGATTGTGGGATCTAATTCACCGGCTCGAATGAATGCAAAAGTAAAAATCATCGCCGTACGGCGCTCCCATAAATTCTTACTTTTCGCGAGCTTGGTAAGTAGAGGATATGGATTGGGAGTTTCGATTAAGTAGGCGCCGATGATGGGCGCACTCACATCGACGAGATCCCAGTTATTGATATGGCCTCTCTTGAGCTGCTGAACATAGAAATCAAAAATCTTCTTCTGGACTTTGGAATCTTTTGTGTCCTTGAATTGCAGGGTAAGAATTATTAGCGCGCATAGCCGCGACTCATGAATGTCAGATTCAAGAAGCTTCTCAAGCTCTGTAAAGGAGAGATCTGAATGTTTCCGAGCAACTTTACGCGTATCTGGAACAACGACACCAATAAAAACATCGCCTTCGCCATATTCTCCGGGGCCAGTTTTAAAGAACCTTTGAAGATCGTGAGCCTTACTTGGTTTGGCATAAGACTTTAACTCTTGAATTAGCTGCCTTGCACTCATGTGCATATCCAATCAAGAAAGTGCATTATTAGTCCATGAGCACATCCGTTGATGTCTATCTTTTAACTCCAGATGATTGGCAGCGCTTACGTGAGATTCGCCTTCGCGCACTTGAAGAGAGTCCCTTGGCATTTGGAGCAAAGTTTGATGAGGAGAAATTAAAACCGGAATCGGACTGGCGTGAAAGATATGCAATTGAAGATTACTTGATTGCCAGCATTAATGGTCATGATGTGGGAATGCTTTATGTAGAGGTTTTAAAGGGTGACCATGGCGCGACATGTTGGGTTGGTGGCTGTTGGAGTGATCCACAATTTAGAGGTAAAGGAATTATGCGTGCGCTCTTTAATTTCATAGATGCGCATGCGATTGAAAAAGGTTGGCAGCGCCAAGGTTTAGGCGTTTATGTTGATAACGAAAGCGCAACCAAAACATATGAAGCGCTCGGGTTTTCCTTTATTGGCGAGAAATTTCCGAGTGGTGATAGGCCGGGCCGATTCTTTACCCACATGGTCAGGGATACGCCTCACGGCTCGTAATTACAAAGTTTCGTCAGTAAGTGCTCGCAATTGATCCCTTTTTACCCCTGTTTTCTCCTATTTCTCCTCTTCTAAATCTGTGTTTTCGGGAGTAGCGTCACGAGCACTTGGCCACATCCGTGACCGCAATGGGGGAAAAAATGACAGATTACGTTGCACCGGGACAACCTGGAAGTAAGGCAACTTTCAAAGCTCGCTATGACCACTGGATTAATGGTGAATATGTAAAGCCTGCCTCAGGGAAGTATTTCGAGAATGTCACACCTGTAACAGGAAAAGTTTTTTGCGAAATTGCTCGCGGTAATGAAGCAGACATTAATAAGGCACTTGATGCGGCCCATGCAGCAGCTCCTGCTTGGGGAAAGACTTCAGCAACAGCGCGCGCAATCATTTTAAATAAGATTGCAGACCGCATTGAGCAAAATCTGGAATCAATCGCTGTCGCCGAAACTTGGGATAACGGAAAGCCAATTCGCGAGACGATGAATGCTGATATTCCACTTGCTATCGATCACTTCCGCTATTTTGCCGCCGCTATTCGCGCTCAAGAGGGATCAGCGGGAGAGCTAGATGTCGACACTGTCGCCTATCACTTTTACGAGCCACTTGGTGTAGTCGGTCAGATCATCCCTTGGAACTTCCCAATCTTGATGGCTGTCTGGAAACTTGCTCCAGCACTTGCTGCAGGTAACTGTGTTGTTCTAAAGCCAGCTGAACAAACCCCAGCATCAATTCTTTTCTTGATGGAAATTATTGCCGACTTGCTTCCTGCAGGTGTTGTGAACATTGTTAACGGCTTTGGTGTTGAGGCAGGAAAACCTCTTGCATCATCTCCTCGTGTTGCAAAGATTGCATTTACAGGCGAGACAACAACTGGTCGCTTGATCATGCAATACGCATCAGAGAACATCATTCCTGTCACCCTTGAATTAGGCGG
>CAIMUD010000061.1 GCA_903844585.1 uncultured Actinomycetes bacterium
AATGGTTATAAAGTTTATGTTGGACCGACTGCTGATGGCATCGAATATGCATCATCACAAATTATTAGCCCCACAGATGTTTTAATGGCGAAAGAAATAGCTGCAGTACGCTCTTTGAAGTCACTTCCTCGCAGTAAGAAGTGGACGGTACTTGGCGAAGAAGTAATCTCAGAGTACATAGATCGCACCAGCGCACTTGCACCTCGTTCCGGAGATCTCAAAGTTGTATACACAGCTATGCATGGAGTCGGAACTGAAACTGTGCAACGCGTCTTTAATCATGCAGGATTTGCCACGTTAATACTGGTCGACGAACAGTGCGCACCAGATCCAGATTTTCCAACAGTAGCATTTCCAAACCCCGAAGAACCTGGTGCAATTGATTTAGCACTAAAGAAAGCAGCTGATTTCGGGGCAGACCTTGTCATTGCTAATGATCCAGATGCCGATCGCTGTGCTGCTGCAATCAACGACCCTAAAGTGGGTTGGCGAATGCTTCGTGGTGATGAAATTGGGATCATCTTTGGAGAGTGGATTGCTCGAAGAAAACCAACTGGGGTATTTGGTAACTCAATTGTTTCATCATCTGCCCTGAGAAAAATTGCGGCCCATTATGGAATCGATTTCCAGGAAGTACTGACGGGCTTTAAATGGCTTGCAAAGATTAACAATTTAGCTTTTGGATATGAAGAAGCGATCGGTTATGCCGTTGATTCCAAGACCGTCAATGATAAAGATGGAATATCTGCAGCAATTTTCTTGGCGCAGATAACGATGGACCTCAAACGAGAAGGTTTAACTCTCTCTGACTTACTTAACGATGTATGGCAACGTCACGGATTCCATGGCACCGAACAGATTTCAATTCGTGTCAGTGATATGTCAGCGATATCCCACTTACTTGATGGGATTCGCAAGAATCCCCCACAAGAGATTGCAGGGCTGCTCGTTGATTCAATTGATGATCTGGCAAATCCCAAGGATGGGCTGCCACCTACCGATGGCTTACGCATCTGGCTTGCTGGAGGAATTCGAATCATTATCAGGCCATCTGGAACTGAAGCCAAGATGAAGTGTTATGTGGAAGTCATTACAAAGACATCGGAAGAATCTGAATTGCTTATCTCGAAATTACGAGAGCCTCTCAAGAATTTCTTAACTCGTTAGGCGCCAAAGCGTTCTTTGAATTCTTCAAGCATCGCTGCTGTGCCACTGGCACCGCTTCGCTTGACTCCAGCATCCATAAATGAGATCAACATATCTAAAGATTTAACTCCACCTGCACTTTTTACTTCAACTTTGGATGAGACTGAAGCGCGCATGAGTTGAACATCCTCAAGGATTGCTCCAGTTGGAGCGAATCCTGTTGAAGTCTTCACATAATCTGCACCTGCCTCTTCACAGAGCTGGCAAGCTTTAATAATCTCGTCTTTAGTTAAGTAAGCATTTTCCAAAATAACTTTTACTTGGTTTCCCTGTGCTGCGGCTACAACTGCTGCGATTTCATCCCGAACTTCGTCATACATCCCAGATTTCATCCACCCAATATTCATCACTACGTCGATTTCTGTAGCTCCATCTGCTACAACTTGCTTTGTCTCAAAAACTTTGACTGAGGTAGCAGAATTACCATGAGGAAAACCCACGACAGTGCCTACATGGACATCACTTCCACGTAAAATTTCAGCGCAGAAAGCTACATCGGCAGGTTTGCAACATACTGATGCAACGTCATATTTCAAAGCCACTTGGCAGCCCTCACGAACCTCATCACGAGACATATCTGGCCGCAGCAGTGCATGATCTATCGTCTTAGCCACCTGCTGAAGTGTGTATTTTGGATGAGCCACCTGCTACTCCTCTGAAATCTTAAGATATTGGGGTTTAATAATGCTTTCAATAATTGCAAGGCGTTCTTCAAATGGAATAAAAGCGCTCTTAAGCGCATTGATGGTCACGCGTTGTAGATCTTGGAAGGTCCAATCACATTGATTGACCATCTCTGT
>CAIMUD010000062.1 GCA_903844585.1 uncultured Actinomycetes bacterium
TGGAAATGAAAATCCCGTCATCGCTCCGGCTGCACCAGCCGCCAACTCATCTAATAATCCAACGCCACCGAGTCCTCCGAAGACTGGAATATCTGTCTGGGCCGTAAGACCTGCAATCGCTTGAGAAGTTGGGGGAGACTCAGATTTAATCGCCACAATAAATGGACAATTTTTTACTGTTTCTAATATTTGACCAACAGAAATTTTAACGCCGCTAACGACTGGGTAATCCTGCAAAACTATTCCCAGCTTTGTCTGATTATAGATTTGAGTCAGATGCTCAATTAATTCTTGCGGTGATGGAGTATTTACCTGAACCATCAAAGCCGAAATTTTTCCATCAGCAATAGCCAAAATACCTTTAGCTTGCTCAATTGCGGTAGCAGTGGTGCGTTCTGAAATTCCTACCACGATCGGCAGCCCTTGCGCCTCATCTATGACAGTTGATACAACATCGGCCTGTTCATGTGAATCAAGTGCCGCACCTTCGCCAAAGACTCCAAGCGCAACAACACCCGTTGCTCCGATTGAGCGAAAAAATGAAATCTCTCTTCGCAACGAACTTTTATCAATCACAAAATCTGGAGTCAAAAATGGTGTTGCAACTATTCCCCATAGACCCTTTTTTAGATATTGCACAAACCCCACCGGTTTCCCTTCAAAATTTAAATTTTGGTAAAAGTTAGGCGCCTGCTTGTGGCGTTAACCACTTACAGGCGCCTAACTTTCACTACTTCGTACTTGAACGAACTACTTAGATTTTAGCCAGGATTCCCTTGTAGAGAACTGCCTGACGAGTCCACTCTTCTGATAGTTCATCAGATGTGAAGACGCGAGTTTCGACACCAAGCTTGTCGCTTGCAGCAACGTAATCTGCCTTAGCTGCAATCTTGAGAACTAAGTCCTCAACTGCCTGGCGGCGCTTCTCGTCTACACCCTGGGCCATCATTAATGACCAGAGATTTGTAGACAACACGTTAAGTCCTTGAGATGCACATGTAGGAACATCTGGGATGAACTTAACAGCCTTGTCAGTGTAAACGCAGAGAGCGCGGAACTGCTTATTTGTTAGTTGAGGTAGTACTCCAGTTACTGATCCACCAAAGGCATCAATTTGATTGCTTAGTAGGGCTGTAACTTTTGCTGCACTGCCATCAAGAACAACTTGGTTTAGCTTGATTCCGGCTTTTGTCTCAACATCATAGTAAGCAATTGCATCATCGCTACCAGGGCCATCGCTACCAACGTTGATCTTTCCTGGAGACGCCTTTGCTGCATCGATAAGATCCTTTACTGTCTTGTACTTTGAATCAGCATTAACGATGAGTGCGTTAGATGAGAATCCGCTTGTAGCAATAAAGTTAATTGACTCTTTATTGTAAGTAACGCTGCTTGTTGGACGTAGGTATTGCAGCGCACTTGGAAGGTTTACGTTTCCAACTGTGCAACCATTACGCTTTGCTGATGTGACCTTTGTGATACCGAGTGAACCACCAGCACCAGGAAGATTTGTCACATTAACCTTGGCTGTTGTTTCAGTTTGGATGAAGTTTGCGAGGTTACGAACCCAAATATCTGTGGCTCCACCCGCTCCATAACCAATGATTACGCTGATTGTATTGTTGCAATCCTTTAGCCATGATGCGATCTGTAGTTCGTATTCGCTCTTGACTGGTGCAACTGGTGCGACTGTGTTGGCTTTCCAAACAAGCTTTGTTCCGACTTTGGTACAGGTGAAAGAACCTGATTTTTGAGCAACTTTAGTACATTTTGCACCAGCTGTTACGGCTGCTGAAACTGAACCTGAAGTACTCACCGACAGTGTCAATGCCGCGATTGCCAATATGGAAATTCGCAGCGCTGATTTTGTATTTCTCATTATTTCCCCATTCTTTTCTTTGTTTGTTTTTGATTTAACAAGTACCAGCATTGAACTTGACTGAACTGTGCTGAGTACATTTCTGCTTCAGCCGTTATCTTCCGATCTCCACTCATGAGCGCACCTCTTCGGTGTCTTTAAGTGATTTCTGACCGGAAGAATGCGCCTTTGGCTTCAGTTTGCGCCGAATGGCTGTAACTATCTTGGTGCCGATTATTAAGACGATTAGCCCATAGGCGACATTTGCACGAGTGCTTGAGAACAGTGATCCGAAATCCCCATAATTTATTTGAAGGGCAGTTCTGAAGCTTTTCTCGAGCATTGAGCCCAATACCAATGTCAGTGCCGCTGGGGCCATAGGAAACTTAAATCTCCTAAGAACAAATCCGATTAGGCCAGAAACCCAAAGTGTCAAGACTGTAAACATGCTGCCATCAATTACGTAGGCTCCAATAGTCATGAATGCAAGAGTGATTGCATACAAAGTCATAGTAGGAATTCGGAGAATCGAAATCCAAACCTTTACTAATGGAAGGGACATGATGAGCAAGATCAAGTTTGAAAGACCCAAACTAGCGATAAGACCCCA
>CAIMUD010000063.1 GCA_903844585.1 uncultured Actinomycetes bacterium
AATAAGAGTGTTGCTAAGTAGTAAGTTTTTCCGTGAAGAGCATTGAGTCTTTTGCACTCTGCGTAAGATTCACGGAGTCGAAAGTCGTAAATCTGTGCAGCATCTAGCTCGTTCATTATTTAACAGGTCCAACAATTCTTTCAGCTGCTAGTCGGCCAGAAATTAATACCATCGGAACACCAACTCCTGGCTGAGTTCCAGATCCAGCAAAGACAACGTTTTCAAATCCAGCAGCTAAATTTCGTGGTCTAAATGGACCGGTTTGGAAGAAAGTATGTGCACTAGCAAATGGTGCTCCGCGTTCCATTCCCTGTGCTTGCCAATCCAGGGGAGTGGTCATAACTTCAGTTTCAATGGCGCCACCAAAACCTGTGTAGCCACGATCTTCAAGAGTCTTAATCATCTGATCGCGATATGGCTTTGCCTGCTTGGTCCAATCAATATCAGCATCAAGATTTGGAGTGGGAAAAAGAATGTAATAAGACTCTTTACCTGCTGGAGCAAGGCTTTTATCGTCATGGGTTGGAACAGTTACCAGTACAGATGGATCTGACATGAGCTGCTTCTTATTTATGAGCTCGTCAAAAACTCCATCCCAAGAGTGGCCGAAGTGAATATTGTGATGGGCAATGTGGTCATATTTCTTTGAAGATCCAACTAGAAGAGTCGCACATGATGGTGAGTATCGAAGCGACTTAATTTTTCTTGGAGTCTTTCCAAGCAAATCGCGCCATACGACTGGTAAATCGGGGTTCATCACAACAACGTCGCAGGCAATACGTTCGCCTGTATCGGTGATTACCGCTTTCACTCTGGAATTTTCAATGTCTAGCTTTGTCACCGTTGAGTTGTACTTAAATGTGACGCCGTGCTTTTCTGCTGCAGCGGCGAGTGCCCGAGGGACAGCGTGCATTCCACCCTTTGGAAAGAAGACACCATTTACTGAATCCATATATGCAATCACCGCATAAATTGCTAGCGCTTGCTGAGGACTCACACCGGCGTACATTGCTTGAAATGAGTAAACCTTTTGCAGGCGTGGGTCTTTCAGAAATTGGTTTACCTTGGGTGAAAGTTTTCTAAATCCACCGAAGGCAACAAGCCGAGCCAGGTTTGGAGTTATCAAGTTGAGAGGTGAATCGAAATTTCTGTCGATGAAATCATTCATCTCATACTTATATAACTTGGTTACAAAATCTACGTATTTGCGGTAACCAAGAGCTTCCTCTGCGCTCACCGTGCGACGGATTTCTTCTTCCATCTGCGCAGTATTTGCATGTACATCTATCTGAGTTCCATCTGCATAAAATGCACGATAGAGAGGCGAAAGTGGCATGAGTTCAAGCCAATCTTTCATATCTTCGCCGACGCAGTTAAATGCATCGCTAATAAGCGAGGGCATAGTTAAAACTGATGGCCCGGTATCGAAGGAGTATCCATCTTTATTGAGAAGGCCGTTGCGACCGCCCGGAACACTTTCACGTTCGATTACAGTGACTTTACGTCCAGCACCAGCAAGTCGAAGCGCTGCGCTTAGCCCACCTAGACCTGCGCCAACTACAACTACATGATCAGTTGGACCTGTAACGCGTGCGCTCATCAGTGGCTCCTACGAATTGCAGATGTTGCAAGTAGAACTAGTAGTTCTCTCGCCGAGGAGCTAATTTCATCAGATGCAGCCGCTTCTAGCGCGTTGGAATGCAACCCTTCAATGAGATCTTCGACAACCTTCACAGAACCGGACTCCGTGATGAGCGTTCGGGCTGTATTGATATCAGAATCGCTTAGATTTTCATTTCCAAGAAGTTGGCTTAGCTTTTCTTTTGCGCTCTCGGTGGCTCTCTCGAAAGTCATCGCCATTAGTACAGTGCGTTTTCCTTCGCGAATATCATCACCAGCAGGCTTGCCAGTTGTTTCTGGATCTCCAAAAATTCCTAGTAAGTCATCGCGTAATTGGAAAGCTTCTCCGAGTGGAAGCCCGTAAGAACTCAAAATTAGAGATAACTCTTTGCGCTTTTCTGGGTCGGTAATTGCAATTGCGGCCCCGAGGTGAAGTGGACGCTCAATTGTGTACTTTCCAGATTTATAGCGAGCAATTCGAAGTGATCGATCGACACTTGGGTTTTTTTCACCTGCTTCGCGTACATCGAGGTACTGACCTGCCATAAGTTCGATGCGCATTTCATCATGAACACCAAGAGCTGATAGAAGTGACTCAGGAGCAATTCCGGAGGTATGCAGCATGTGATCAGACCAAACAAGTGCTAAGTCACCTAGTAATACGGCGGCGGCTTCACCAAATTGTTCTGAAAGTCCGTGCATTGCTTGGCTTTGATGCAAATTTTCGAAGTGGCGATGAATTGCTGGCTTGCCGCGACGAGTATCTGATTTATCCATGAGGTCATCATGAATCAGCGCACATGCCTGCAAGAGTTCAAGGGATGTGAATGCGCGAATTTCTTGAACTGTTGGGGTTTTACCAGTGGCTAAGTAACCGGCATATGCAAAGAGCGGACGTAGTCTTTTTCCACCATCGAGTGTGAATGATTCAAGGGCATCGCAGACCGGAATTAACTCTGAACCAATAGAACTTAAATATTCGCGCTGAAGTGTTAGATAAGAAGTTAGCTCTTCTTGAATCGCATCTCTAACGCTGATGAGCGTGCCCTGTGCATCGTTGACCACGGCGCAACGGTACCCTGACCGTGTGGATAAGCGCACGACGAAGAAAACAACGTACTCATTTGAGTTCTTTCCTCCGAAAGATCTCGAAGGAGAAGCGCGCCTATGGAAGGCGATGACCGCCCTCGAATCAATTGCCCCAGATTTTATTTCTGTTACATATGGCGCCGGAGGAAGTACGCGTGATCGCACAATCCAAATCACTTCTGAAATAACTGCAAAAACAAAGATTCCTACCGTCGCGCATTTAACTTGCGTGGGTTCGACTCGGACGGAGTTATTAGAAATATTAGAGCGTTACAAAAACGCAGGAATAAAAAGTATTTTGGCCCTCCGTGGCGACCCAACCGGCGGTCCAAGAGCAGATTGGGCGCCAACTCTCGATGGTTTAAATCATGCAGATGAATTAGTAGATCTTGCTTCGCAATTTGGTGGATTTGAAATTGGAGTAGCTGCATTTCCTGACGGCCATCCGGCATCGCTTGGAAACTTTGAGGCCGATATCGATGTGCTGCTTCGCAAAGAAGAGCTTGGAGCTAGTTTTGCAACGACGCAATTCTTTTTTGAAGTTGATAGATGGAAATCCTTGGTCGATCGACTTGAAGCAAAAGGATCAGCTTTGCCAATTATCGCTGGCATTTTGCCTGTCACCAATGTTAAGCAACTTAATCGCATGTCTGAATTAAGTGGAGTTCCGATCCCTTCAAAAATTTCTGATGCATTTGCAAGAGTTGAAACCAGCGCCGAGGATGTATACAAACTTGGAGTTGAAATAGCAACGAAACTTTCACAAGATTTGCTCGATGTTGGAGTACCTGGATTACATTTCTACACAATGAATTCCTCAACCGCCACGAGAGAGATTTATGAAAATCTCAAAGTTGGTAATCGCTAATGCAGAAAGAGGTCTTTTACTCCAAGTGGAGCGCGCTCCATGGCGGCGCTGAGATTTCTGGAATTGTGCGCGCTTGGCTGGCAATCTCTTTCCAATGTGCTCGGATTGCAAGCGCTCTGCGAATTTCTCCTAATCTGTTGACGCTATTAGGTGTTGTGGCTGCTGGCCTCATGACATGGAAACCATTTTCATTTTTAACAATTGCACTCCTTGCTCTCTCGCTTTTTGCAGACGGCATTGACGGAAGTGTTGCTATATATCAAGGGCGTGCAAGCCGTTGGGGCGCGACCTTGGATTCATTTGCCGATCGAATAAGTGAAGGGCTCTGGCTTTACGTCGCATATCAAGTTGGGATACCCGCTTGGCTGGCCATCTCATTATGGATTATTGCCGCAACGCAAGAATATGCTCGCGCTCGTGCGGCGTCCCTTGGTCACACCGTGATTAGCGTGGTTACTCCAACAGAAAGACCAGTTAGAGCAAGTGTGATTTTCATTCTCTTAGTTGGTTTATATGTGGGAATTGCCGGAATTGACTCAATTGCTTATGTATTACTTGCAGCACAATTTATAAGTTTATTTCTTGTGGTGCGCGATGCATTTAAATCACTTAAATAAGTAATTTAATTTTCTTCTAACACCGCAAGAGCAACAATTTCTGCACTCAGACCTACAAGTGGAAGCCCTCCGCCGGGATGAGCCGAACCACCGACGAGGTAAAGACCTTTAAGCGGTGAACGATTTTTGGCGCGAAGAAATGCCGAGCGCGCGCCATTGCTAGATGTTCCGTAAATGGATCCACCAGGAGCCAGTACTTCGTTTTGTAAGTCCAGAGGTGTGCGTATCTCTAGTACTTCAAGGCGATTTCTTACTGAAATACCTGCAGATTCAATCTGAGTAATAATTTCCTGCGCATATTCATTGGCGAAGTTTTTATCGCTCCAATCAAACCCATTGACTGAAAGTTGATCATGACGAGGAGCATTGACCAGAACCGACCATGCCTCATAACCCGGGACTTCCACCATTGACTCGTCTCGTGGCGCGCAAATATAAATAGTTGGCTTCGCGACGGGTTTCTTTGCATCAAATATTGCTTCAAATTCGGCATCGTAATTCTCAGGAAATAAAATTGTGTGGTGCTCAAGTTTTTTTGCACCTGAATCAGGGCGAAGTCCGAGCAAGATTGAGAAGCCGGCTAATGAGAGTTCTGATTTTGCAATCGCTTTGCGAGCTTTTCGGATTTTCTTCACACTCCCAGGTATGAGCTGGTTATAGACACTTCCTGCATCGGCATTAGCGATGACCTTGGTGAACAGATATTTTCTTCCACCTTCAACTTCTATCCCTGTTACTTTCTTGCCATCATGGCTTATCCCTTTTACTTTTGAGTTAAATTCAAAGTTAACTCCAAGGTCTAGGGCTCGTTTGTAAATTGCATCGCTAAGTTTTCCGACGCCTCCCTTAATGTGCCATGCACCGAAAGCTTCTTCGATAAATGCGATTGTCGATAGGACCGCTGGAGCAACACGTGGATCTGATCCGCTATATGTCGCGTAGCGGTCAAGAATTTTGCGTAGGTATGGACTTTCTAATTTAATACCGCGAAGAGATTTCCACGGAGCAATTAATCGAAAATCTCGCAGAATAGTTGGGCTCTTAAAAAGTGCAAGAGGGGATTTGAGCTCTGATTCAATAAATGGTCCGCGCGAAACATCCCACATAGCTTCAGCACGAAGCATCATGCGGTCCCATTCATCCGCGCTCTCGCTCCCGATGGCTTCGGTGATTGCTGCAAGTGTTTTCTTACGTGAAAGGTTAACGAATTTGATTGACTTACCATCTGCAAATCTGTAATCAAATGATGGATCTACCGGTTCGACTTCTAGCACGCGTCCCATCACATCACCGGTGCGCTGGAAGAAGTCGCGATAAACGGCAGGAATGGTCAGAAGTGACGGCCCGGTATCGAATGCAAACTTGCCGATCCATTCTGTTCTGCACTTTCCCCCATGGCGATGTGAGGCTTCAAAGACTGTCACTTCAAATCCGGCTCTTGCCAGACGTGCAGCTGTTGCCATTCCGCCAATACCCGCGCCTATGACTGCAACCTTCCCAGTACCGCGCGCAAGGTGGTTATTTTTCATACCTTGCGACCTTTCCACTGTGCACTGTTCTTATTTTTCCAAGAATAAGCGATGAGATAAATCAATAGAGCTGATGAAAAGGGATGTAAAAAAGAATCAAGATAAGAACCGCGAGAAGTTTTTGCGGCAATAATTCTTGAAGCAATTACGATTTCAAGTGCTAAGAGACCCAAAGGATGAAAGTTTAAAAATAACAGGAATGGATAGATCCCGGTAATAAACAAGAAGGTAATCACAAGGGCAGTTCCAAACTTTCCTCCAAAAGCTTGCCAGAGAGACTTTCCGTAACCTGCCCGTAGATCTGCAAATGTTGAGTACATGCGAGTTGTGGCAATAGAAGAGCCGTTGACGACTGCGCCCTTGGCGCCTGATTTAATTAGAGCGCGAGCGAGTTCAATGTCATCCAATACTTTCGCTGCATTACTTTTAAAACCATCAATTTGTAAAAGGCTCGCTCGTTTAACTAAGAAGAACTGGCCATTGGCAACTGCAAGCGATGGTCGTGAACTCTTTTCAGCAATAGCAAGTGGAACAGTACTCATCCATGACCATTGCAATAAAGGTTGAATGAGTCGTTCTGCAAAAGTTCGCGCTAACTGCCTTGGATATGGAGAAATGAAGGTGAGTCCAGATGATTGAAGTAAATTTACAGATTTAATAAGTGCATCTTTTTCGAGCCGAACATCTGCATCGATAGTCACAACAACTTCAGCGCGACCTGCGAGAAAACCTTGCTGCAGGGCCCATGTTTTGCCTATCCACCCTTGGGGGAGGACAGGCACGCTCATCAAAGTAAATCTTGCATCTGCAGATGTATGAGTCCTAATAGCGGCAGCGGTTTGGTCAGTAGATGAATCGTCTAAGAAATAAAAATTAGCCATTGGTACGCCAACCTGGGACTTAAGGCTTGCAACTAGTTCCTGAATGTTTTTTTCTTCATTACGGACAGGAATCAGAACATCGATAGAAATTTGAGATTCAACTGAGTTACGTGGCTGGCGAATTGAAAAGTAATTAAGTATCGCAAGGGCTAGGAGCAAAAGATTAAGAAAAAAAGCAAACGTTGCCATGAGATTTGGCAATTATGGGCGGCCGAGCCAGCGTATAAAGAAGTATGGTGTCAAAAGTATTCCTAGAACTAGACCACCTAGAAGTGCAATTCCTGGTCTGTGAAAGAAGAACAAATTTAAAACGATTCCGGCAAAAAGACTCCAGCCAAGAAATATATCTGCAGCGAAAAGTGATGCGCTCTCCTTGCGACGATCGCGCGGCAATATAAAATTAAGCATTGCGATCAACGCCATTCCTGTAAGCAACCAACCAAGCGCATTTGAAAGTGGAACTTCAGGAGTGAAGGGGACATGAGCACCGGTCACATCCCACGTCCATCGACCATCCCTAACCATTTGCGGATCTAAAAATAAATCCCATGCCATTAGTGTCAGACCGCCATAGAGAAAGCCCCAATTTTTTGTAATGGTCCGCACGGCTACCAAAACTGGATGCGCAATCATTGCCCAAGCAAAAGGCACAACGAGTGGAACACTAAAAATTTGCACTCCAAGCGAGTAGTCATATTCATAAACGCCAAATGGCCAACCAGTTGTGACGCCGATAGATTCCACAACGAGAGCGAAAGTTAGCGTCGCGAGTAAGAAAGTAAATGCATATCTCGGTCCATATGCCAGGAGTGCGTGAAGAGCCATCGCCGCTGCTCCCCAATAAACTGTTGAAATTGTCACTAAACGAAGTGGCTCGCCACTTAAGAGCGGATAGGAAACCTGAAGCAAAATCGCTATGCCAAGAACTACATAGAGAAAGGTCATCGCCCTCATTGAAATTCCACGTCGGCGATTTCGTCGAGGAGAATAGTGGTGAATCGACATGGGCCTAGTCTGCCTTAAGTCGCCTACTAATTAGAAATTTCACCGCGCACTTCACGCACGGAAAACCTTGCAAATAACTCCTCGCGGTACCACTTGTTACGTGAAGTAGCTGCAATTACTTCTTGGTGGGCTTTTCCTTTATAGGCAAAGGCCTTGAGATGATCCGAGCTTTTCCAATATGAAAAAGTTCCTTGTAAACCTAGTGGCGCCTCACCAATTCCAATTGCAGTGATGAGACCTTCAGATTCTTGCAGGCTCTGCGTTACAGCCGGCACTGCTCTCCAAAATATTGCATTCTTAAATGTAGCAATTCGCGCTCTTGTAATTGCGACAACTTCACCTGTGGGCGCAGCGCTTGCATATGCAAAGGGATTTTGATTAGACCACAAACCATGTGAAGCAATGGGGTCAAGGATGGCTCTAAATTCTGATTGTGATTTCTTGCGCCACCGCTTCACTATGGGCGATGCATCGAGTTGATCCAATAAATTTTCATCAATAGTGATCACTGCGCCCCACCGGGTTACATCCGCATCTTTAGGTGTGAATGTTTCGCCTTTGCCGGTTCCTAACATTTTTGCAAATGTAACTCCAGAATATCGACGCAATCCGCCTCGATCGAGCGCCATTCTCAAGAGAGCAAAGGCCACATTGTTTTTTGAAATTTTCCAGAAGTAAGCCACAGTTACTAATTTCACTTGTGAGACATCTTTCATGAGTAGAGTTTAACTATGAGCAAACAAATAAAGACAATCATCGCAGTAGACCTTCTCAACCGAGATAAGCAAACCGTGTTTTGGAGAGGTGTACTCGTTGTACCTGTGGCTATTTTCCTATCCTCATTTTCACAGACCGTGCATATGGGTTGGAGCTCAACAGGGATTCTCGTTTTGCCTGTAATTCTGACCCTGCTTTTCCGGGGTGTTTATCCAAGTTATGTTCTTTCTTTTAATAAGGCGCTTCTAGAGCTCCAGACTCGCGTGGTTACTTATTTGTTCCTTCTCACCGATGAGTACCCATCAATCGAAGCTAACTCAAAAGTCAGCGTTACATTTCCCGAGGTAAGTGGTGGATCATCGCTAAGTCGCGGGCTACCTCTTGTGAAATGGTTTCTTGCCATTCCGCTTTACATTGTCGGAATCGTTTATTCAGTAGCAGCGCTTGCGATTAGCGTTGTTGCCTGGTTCCAAACTTTCACGTCAGGTTCATACCCTGCATGGGCTGCCGAATTAGTTCTTGGAACCATTCAATATTGGAACCGTGTTTATGGTTATGCGCTACTTCTTGTGACAGATGAATATCCCTCGTTCAGGCTCTAACTAAGAGCCCACGATCACTGGTCGGTTGCTGGACTTCAGCCCTTGCGTAGAAAAGTTACTTGCTAAATTGCTTAAAAACTAAGTAGCTAGCAACGCCAGCAATAATTCCCCAAATCAAATCTATTCCAAGAGTCACGCTCGCAGTGACTAAGAAAATTGCGATATTAGATTTGCTAGAGGAAAAGATCTCAAGCATCGTAGCTTTATTGAAGATACGAAAACTTGTACCGATAAGCACTCCTGCGATGGCAGCTGTAGGAATTTGCGAAAACACCGGCGCCAAGAAGATCGTGATCAGCAACAAAACTGCCGAGTGAATCATCGCTGCGATTCTGCTGTTGGCATGTGACCTTACATTGACGCCAGTTCTAGCAATTGCTCCTGTCGACGGCATACCTCCGACAAATGCAGATGCGATCGTGGCTAGCCCTTGACCCAACAACTCTTGATTAGGTTTAAATTCTTTCTCCACTGGAACATTTGCTAAATCATCGGCAACTCGCGCTGCAAGAAGCGCTTCGATTGCTGCAAGAAGTGCGATAGAGACCGCCGGGAGTAATAATCCACCGAAATCAATCCCGGCAAAAGATGGAGGAGCCCACTTCACCACATTGCGCGGAATCTCTCCTATGCGATCCACATTTAGGTTAAAGACGACGACTATCGTGGAAGTTAGCGCAAGGGCTAAGAAGCTGGCAGGAACATAAGGTTTGATATGAAATCGTTCGAGTAACTTTACGATATTAAATTTAATAGTAAGAGTGATTGCAACAACAAAAATTGTTTGCCACTTTAATCCGGCGCTTAGGGCGCCCTGTACTGTGTGAAATGCAGATACAACAGTGCGATCACCTAAACCCTTAGGTACGCCAAGTGCATAAGGAAATTGCTGCAGCGCAATAAGTAAGGCAATTCCTACGGTAAACCCTTCTACAACAGGTTCTGGTACATGTTTGATGAAATTGCCTTGTCGCAGAAGGGCCATGAGTAACAAGATTGCCGCAGCCATCACGCCCAGTACGGGGATAGCAGTAATTCCGTGTTTGCTGATCACTGGGATTAATACAACTGTCATTGCACCTGTCGGACCACTGACTTGAAAACGTGACCCACCTAGCAGCGCGGCGATAAAGCCAGCAACTATTGCAGTGGCTATTCCCGCAGTTGCACTCAGACCTGAGGTAATTCCAAAACCAATGGCAAGCGGCAGCGCCACGATTGCGACAGTCACACCAGCGATGAGATCAGCAGTTAAATCTTTTCGAGTATGCGGAAAATCCTCACGCTCGAATAGCTTCATCTTGTGATGGTACTCCCTTAGTCACCTACGACCATTGGCTTAGCGCCTGTGCACGTGATGAGTTCTGCATATGTTGTCGGATACACAGCATGTGGATGACCGGCTGCGGCCCACACTATTTCATAGTCATTGAGAGCTTCATCGATAAGAATTGTTGCAGGGGATAACCAACCAATTGGTGCGACGCCGCCAATGGAAAACCCTGATTGCGTTTTAACATAGTCGGCATCTACTCGACCAAGTTTTCCCGCTCCCAATTTTGTTGCAACAAGGTCAGTGTCAACGCGATGGCGACCGCTTGTGATGATCAACAGTGGGGACTCATCTTCTAACTTGAAGATGAGAGATGAAGCAATCTGGCCCACTTCAATACCGAGCGCTGACGCCGCGTCCTGTGCTGTTCGAGCGCTATCGGATAAAACTTTTATTTGACCTGAGAGTTGGTGGCGAATAAGGGCATCAGCAACTCGCTTTACAGCTGCTTTTTCGAGGATTGAATCCATCTGCAAAAACTACAGGAACCAAGTCTTAAGAATTGTAAATAGCGCCACGAAATAGAGAAGTACTGCGAAGGAGCCCTTGAGTAGAACTGGGTTCAGTTTTGAATGTATTCGCGATGCGATACCAGCTACAACCACTGCGGAAATGGCCATTGCTATGGGAAGGGTCCAATCGACTTCATTCCATACAGCAAAGTGACCGAGCAGCGCCGTTAGTGAATTTATAACTATTACTGCAAGCGAGGTTCCTGTTGCAGTATTTAAGGGCGTACCAAATGCAAGTACTAAAACTGGCAAGACGATAAATCCGCCGCCAATTCCGAAGAAACCAGTGATACAACCAATGAGGAGGGAGAGCAGGATGAGTTCTGTGTTACGCATTCGAGTATACGAACGTTCGATTGGTCTAATAACCATTGAAGTCGCCGCTGAAATTAGAACAACGGCTAACCCAGTTGTAATGACAGTTGACGAGAGCTTGTGCGCCATAAGCGAGGCGGCAATATTTGTAGGAAGGCCAAGTGCCCAAATGACGAGAGCTTCTTTATAGAAGATCGCTTTTGTACGTGCTTTTGGATAAGCCCCTGAAAGGGCTGCTGCAAAGACGATTGCAAGAGCTGCGGTAGTGGCTGCGGCCGGCTTGAAGTCAAAGATGTATATCAAGATTGGTACGGTGAGCATCGCTCCACCTGCACCGATAAAACCAAGGACTGCGCCTATAAATGTTCCGGCAAGGAGCGCTGCAACAATTTCCACGGATTAATAATCGCACAAGAAATGCAAAAGCCCCCGGACGCACCGGGGGCTTTTAACTTGGAAGCTTTACTTATTAAAGAAGGAGATATTTCCTACGTGTGGACCAAATTGCGCACCTGTAACCACTCCGCCTGCAACGAGTGCAAGGATTATGAGTGCAGCGCCACCTAGTGCTAAGTCTTTATTGAATGCCATCATTTCTTGCATCTTTGTGTTGGCATCAGTTTCTTTCCAGTACTGGTGGAAGATGAGTGCTGCAAGGATCACTGTCACAGCAATCAAAAGTGCGCCAAGATCTATCCAAACACCGAGAAGGATATATATGCCACCGAGAAGGAAGAAAAGACCACTACCGATAACGCCAAGCTTTGCTGCAGGGAGCTTCTTATACTTTGCATAACCTGTCATTGCTTCAAGTGACTTGAAGTGTGCGATGCCAGATGCGATGAAGAGTGCTGCGAAAAGCACGCGACCGATAACTAGAACTGCGTTCATTTTTCTCCTGTTTGTACTTGTATGAATGTTGCGAACATTAAGTAGAGTAATTCAAAGTAGTTGAAATTTCAACTACTTGCAGATTCGACACGCTTGAAATCGAAGGGAGAGTGCGGTACTTTTCGAACATATGTTCGAGAGGTAGCGTAGAGTGATGAGCGAAGAGAACGCCCTAACTTCGACGATTCTGCATGTAGATATGGATGCTTTCTATGCCTCTGTTGCCGAGCGCGATCACCCAGAGCTTCGCGGTAAAGCCCTTGTTGTGGGCGCCGGAATTCGTGGGGTAGTACTTTCTGCAAATTACGAAGCGCGCAAATTTGGAATTAGAGCAGCGATGCCAGTTGGCCGGGCTCAAAGAATGGCACCTCACGCAATCTTCGTCGCTCCGGAACACCATCGCTACTCTGAAATTTCAGAACGAGTCATGGAGATATTTAATTCATTTACTCCCTTGGTCGAACCACTCTCATTAGACGAAGCTTTCTTAGATGTGACAGGTTCTAGAAAGTTAATCGGAACCGGCCGCGAAATTGGAGAGGCAATTCGCCAGAAAGTAGAAGAGCAAGAAGGCATCACTTGTTCAGTTGGAATTGCGCCATCAAAGTTCATTGCAAAACTGGCATCACAGCACTGCAAGCCAAATGGATTACTTGAAATTACCGAAGAGCGGATCATTGAATTTTTACATCCCTTACCCGTATCAGCCATTTGGGGGGTGGGCCCAAAAACTTCGGAAGCCCTCGATCGACTAGGGCTTAAACTCGTCGCAGATATTGCCAATACCAAGCGTTCTACACTGGTCAGAGCCCTTGGCGCCGCTGCCGGATCTTCACTCTACGAACTTGCCTGGGGTCGCGATTATCGAGATGTTGTTGTCAATGAGCCGGATAAAAGCATCAGTAACGCCGAGACTTTTTCGTATGACTTATCTGACCCTGAAGAAATTTTGCAAGAACTACTGCGGATGACAGAGAAAGCATCTGCCAGATTGCGCGAACGCGAACTCTTTGCCAGGACAGTCGGTATCAAAGTTCGCTTTGCTGACTTCTCAACAATTACGCGATCTAAAACATTGCCGCTTGCCGTAAATGGAACACATGAAAGCTACGAAGTCGTGAAAGCTCTTTATGAGGCCCTAGGTATAAATCGTGCCTTTATCCGCATGGTTGCGGTGAGCTTTGAAAATCTCCAAGGCCAACCGCCTCAGCAGCTAGTCCTTGGTGGGCGCGAACGCGGATGGCGAGAAGCTGAGGGCGCCATAGATAAAGCCAAGGCCCGCTTTGGCGGAAAGAGCGTGCGCCCGGGGCGCCTGATTAAACCCGAGTAAATTTCTTTAGCCTCAACTAGCCTCGCGTAAAAAGTTGTTCTATTGTGAGCACGTGCCACTATCTGATCGCGAAAAACGACTCCTAGCCGAGATGGAAGAAGCTCTCGTAGCCGATGACCCTCGCCTAGTTTCTGCGCTATCTGCTACTCCGCGCATAGTGGGAGGCTCAATCCTTCGCGGCTTACTCCTAGTTTTCGTGGGAATCGCAGTTCTCTTTGGCGGCCTCATAGCCAAGGCGACGCTGATCGGCGTTGGTGGATTCGTCCTCGCCCTGGCTGGCTTAAAAATCGCAATCCGAGCAATCTCCTCCCCTAACGCAGCAAAAGGTGCAAAGGTTAAGAAGGCTCGAGGTGGATTTTCATCTCGCATGGAAAATCGTTGGGATCAACGCAACCAGGGATAAATAAACGCGCTCGCAAGACTAGTTGGCAAGCATGGACCCTGCAGGGGTCTATTTTTTTTGCTCTTTTTTCCTTCGAGCCCCGCCCTGAATGGGCCATTTTTACAGTGGGGAGCTGTGGAGTGGAAAGGGTAAATAGTGGCGAAGGGTGGTTGAAAAAGGGGGAAAGTGGAGTAAAGTGGGGGATTGTACGGATTTCACCGTTCGCTGGAACCTGGGGAAGGGGGCCAGAAAATGTTTCTCGGCACCCACGAGCCGCGCCTTGATGAGAAAGGCCGCCTGATTCTTCCGGCGAAATTTCGCGAAGAACTCTCCTCAGGTTTAGTCATTACTAAAGGCCAAGAGCGATGCCTTTATGTATTTCCATCAGCAGAATTTTCAACAATCACTGAACAGTTGCGCCAAGCCCCGGTAACTGCAAAATCTGCACGCGATTACATGCGTGTGATGTTTGCAGGTGCACACGATGAAATTCCTGATCGCCAAGGTCGCATCACTATTCCTCAAGGACTTCGCACTTATGCAGGACTTGAAAAAGAGTGCGTCGTTATCGGCGCAAATACACGCGTCGAAATTTGGGATAGCACTTCATGGAATAAATATTTGGCAGATCGTGAAAAGGGATTTGCTGAAGTTTCGGAAGAGGTATTTCCCGGACTCTTTTAAAAGTTAAACAACTAAATAGAACGGCCTCTCATCTGTGGCCACCGTCGACCTCAAGCCGACAGCGGCGCCCCTTCCCCGGCGTCGCTTTCGAGAGATCCGTCGGCCGGCGGTGACCAGAGATGAGAGCAGATTTAAATCACGTTCAATCAATTTATTCGAGCTAGATGGAGATTGGGGAGCAGATGCAGCAACATATTTCAGTAATGCTCAACCGATGTGTTGACCATCTCTCCCCAGCAATAAGCGCATCGATTGCAAGAAATGAAAGACCAGTTGTTGTTGATGCCACTCTCGGCCTAGGCGGACATACAGAAGCCCTACTCAATAAATTTCCAGAGCTAACTGTCATTGGAATTGATAGAGATGAAGTTGCGTTGGCGCGCGCACATGCACGTCTTGCACCTTTCGGTGATCGTTTTAAGTCATCGCATGCGATTTTTGATCAAATCGAAGAAGTTGTGCACTCCCATGGATATTCGAAAATAACAGGGGCGCTCTTCGATTTAGGCGTTTCTTCTATTCAGCTAGATGAAAGCGATCGAGGATTTTCATACTCTAAAGAAGCTCCACTTGATATGCGAATGGATCGCAGTCGAGGCATCACTGCTTCAGAAATTGTAAATACATATGCCCCAGGCAAGCTTGTACAAATTCTTCGTGCTTACGGTGAAGAAAAATTTGCAACACGAATCGTTGTAAACATTATTAAAGCCCGCGAAATTGCCCCGCTTAATTCCACAACAGAACTAGCAACTCTCGTAAAAGAATCCATTCCAGCAGCAACTCGGCGCACTGGTGGAAATCCGGCAAAGCGAACCTTCCAAGCTCTTCGCATCGAGGCTAATGATGAACTCGGCGCGATTGCCCGAGCCCTTCCTATTGCCCTTGAACTTCTTGAAATTGGCGGGCGCCTAGTTGTTCTCTCCTTCCAATCACTTGAAGACAGGATTGTTAAGGGACTCTTTGTAGAACTCACAACGTCTAAGAGTCCACGCAATTTGCCGGTCGACCTTCCAGAATTCGCGCCGAAGTTTTCTCTCGTTGTGAAATCTAGTGAAACACCAAGTCCCGAGGAACTTCAATCAAATCCAAGATCAGCTTCTGTTCGCCTTCGAGCGATAGAGAGGGTGGCTTCGTAATGGCTATTGCATCAGCGCTCACATCAGTACTGTCACCATCTCGCAAACCTGTAATCGCAAGATCTCGTGCAAAGGTTGCAGAGAAATCTGCCGAAGTAATTTTGAAGTTAGTGCCCGATGTTTCAGGAACGACTCGGGCAACACACAAATTCTTCGCAAAATTCTTATCGCTTGTAACAGCTCTTGGCTTCTTGATTTTACTTTCAGTAAATATTCTTCTTGCAGAAGACGCTTTTACTCTCTCGCAATTAAAGTCCGAAGCAAAGGCAGTTGCTGACGAGCGTGAGGCAATTGGGCGCGAAATGGATTCACTCTCATCGCCAAGTGCACTTGCTAATTCCGCATCGGCGCTAGGAATGAAAGCATCCCAAACTCCAGTATTTTTAAATTTAGGAGAAGTCGCAACAGATGGATTGGTCACAAATGGGTAGCCTCCATCTTGCACACAAGCGAATTAAATTTCTAATCATTGTTTGCATGGTATTTATTCTTTTCTTTGCCGCGCGACTTGTCCAGATTCAAGTAATTCAGGCAGCTGACTACAAGGTACGCGCGGCCAATGAAATGGAATCCACCCGAACTATTCCGGCTCCTCGTGGCGATATAACTGATGTAAACGGAATCTCTTTTGCTCGAAGCGTCTCAGCCATAAATATTGTGGTGGATCAAACTCAAATTACTGATCCTGGCAAAGTAGCAAATTTTGCAGCACCGATTCTTGGGCTTCCTGTTGCTGAAATTCAAAGCGCAATTTCTGGAACCAAGAAGTACTCAATGGTTTATAAGAATGCAAAACCAGCGATGTGGGACGCACTTACTTCGGCTGTGAGTTCATATAACAGCACTATCGATTCACGCCATTTTGATCAGCGCATCATCGGCTTCTTTGCCGAACGTGGTTACATTCGCGAGTATCCGTCAGGCACACTCACATCTTCTTTGATTGGTTTTGTTCGAGAAGATGGAGTTGGTGCTTCAGGAATCGAATCAAGCATGAATAGTTTGATTACCGGCACCGCGGGTCGATATTCATACGCACGCGGTTTTGGAGCTGAAATTCCTGGATCGCAGAATGAAATCATTGCTGCAAAGCAGGGAACTTCAGTGAAACTGACAATTGATAGAGATATTCAATGGATTGCTTCAAAAGCAATTGCAGGCGTTGTATCCAAATCGCGTGCGGCTAACGGAACTGTAATCGTGATGGATCCTAAGACGGGTGCAATTCTTGCCCATGCCACTGCTCCCACATTCGATCCAAACAATACAAAGAACGTTTCCCAGTATTTGATGAGAAACCCATCTGTGCAAGATGTTTACGAACCAGGGTCTACGGGAAAAGTGATGACACTTGCAGCGGCGATTGAAGAAAAGAAAATTACTGCCCAATCAGTCTTTACCGTTCCTTATCAAATTACACGCGGTGGCGATACATTCCGTGATCACGAAAGGCACCCAACACAACAGCTAACTTCGGCGGGAATTCTCGCCGTTTCAAGCAATACCGGCACTATTCAAATTGGTGAACTACTTTCTCATGAAACTTTGTATAACTACTTGTCAAAATTTGGTATTGGCGAAAATACGGGCTCAGGGTTACCAGGAGAATCTCGTGGAATTTTGCATCCGGTGAGTCAATGGTCGGGAACTACGGCTCCAACAGTTGCATTCGGGCAGGGTTACTCTTTAACAGCAATGCAAGCAACAAGTGTTTTCGCGACCATTGCAAACGATGGAGTACGCGTGACTCCAACAGTTATTGCTGGCACAACTGATACGTCGGGGAAATTCACTGCACGTTCTGTCGGCAAGAGCGAGAGAGTTATTAGCCAATCAACTGCCCAAACTATGCGCAAAATGATGGAAGGTGTTGTTTCATCAAATGGCACCGCGCCGAGCGCTGCAATTCCGGGTTATCGCGTAGCTGGAAAAACCGGTACTGCGATGAGAATTGATCCATCATGCGGTTGCTACAGCGGATATACAGCTTCATTTATTGGTTTCGCACCTGCGGATAAACCAAAGTATGTAATTAGCGTGACTATTCAAGATCCAAAGGGTGCTCATTATGGAGGATCCCTAGGTGGCCCTGTCTTTAAAGAAGTAATGACTTTTGTTTTGCAGTCACAGCATGTAGCTCCAACGGGTACAAAACTAGAGCCTGTTGCGCTAAACGCATCGCAGCTTCGCGCCGTTAAGAGAGATAATAAGAAGCTAGAAGTTACCCAAGCAAGTGTAAAGAAGCGCTAATGAGACCGATCTTGCAGTATTCACTCACTCTTGCAGAAATTGCAAGAGTGGTGAGTGCGACATCGAAATTGTCAGATACCGAACTTTCTAAAATCAAAGTAACAGGTGTGGCACTCAATAATCGTGAAGTCGAAGATGGTGACTTATTTATTGGAATACCCGGAGCAAAGCACCACGGAGTCGAATTCGCCGCTAGCGCAAAAGAGCACGGAGCAGTTGCCTTTGTAACAGATTCGAAAGGTGCAGATTCTTTTTCAGGGCTGCCTACGCTAATTGTGAATAACCCACGGGAGTCGGCTGCCTTAATTGCAGCTGCTTTGTACCGCGAACCTATGCGTGACCTACATTCAATTGGAATTACTGGAACAAACGGTAAAACAACTGTCACAACACTTTTACATCAACTATTTCAAATGACTGGCAGAGAAGCAGGACTTATTGGAACTGTTGAAACTCGCATTGGCGCTGAGAGTTTTAAAAGTGAGCGCACAACCCCAGAATCGACAGAATTACAAGCTCTCGCTGCTGTGATGAAAGAACGACATATGCGACATCTTGTTATGGAGGTTTCAAGTCATGCGATTTCTATGCAACGTATGAAAGGAGCTCACTTTTCATACGTTGGTTTTACCAATCTCACCCAAGATCATCTAGATTTTCACGGAAGCATGCAGGAGTATTTTGAAGCAAAATCTAAACTTTTTACCTTTGAATTCGCAGATCTTGCCTTCATCAACATTGATGATAAATATGGTGCGCAACTCGCACAGAGGTGTGAGATTCCAGTTATTTCACTTTCTCATAAAAATCAGAGTGCGCAATGGCACTATGTCGAAAATTTCAATGAACACTCCGGAGTGGCCATTCAATTACGTGGCACAGGAGGCGTCCTGATCGAAACGACTACTCCTCTTCGAGGCGGTTACAACTTAGATAATTTACTCATGGCAATAGCAATTGCTCATGAGGCCGGAATAGATCCTGTTGAGATTGCTACGGTAATTCCAAAGATTCATGGAGCGGCTGGAAGACTTGATCCAGTCAGGCTTGGACAAAATTTTGGCGCTTATGTGGATTATGCGCACACTCCCGATGCTGTAGAAAACGTTCTGAAAACTGCGAAAGAATTTACCGAAGGAAAAATAATTGCAGTGCTTGGCTGTGGTGGTGATCGAGATGCCACGAAGCGTCCCTTAATGGGGAAAGCTCTTAAAAGCTTTTCAGATATTGCTGTATTCACAAGTGATAACCCACGAAGTGAAAATCCGGAAGTTATATTGAAAGAGATGGTGGGTAGAGAAAAAGTTGCAAAGCCATCGTCAGTAATTGTTGATAGAGCGGAGGCAATTTCATATGCAGTCTCAATTGCCAGCCCAGGGGATTCTGTACTTGTACTAGGAAAAGGCCACGAAAGTGGACAAGATATTCAGGGAGTTGTTTCTGCTTTTGACGACAAGATGGTTTTGGCCAGCGCAATCGAGGCTAAGAAATGATTCCAATTAAAGCTTCAAAGCTTGCAGAAATTGTTGGGGGAGAGCTCCACGGAACAGAAGTTGTCATTGATAAAGTCCCTGTCTTTAATTCCAACGATGCTACCGCCGGTTCCATTTTTCTAGCCCTTATCGGTGAGAATCGGGACGGACATGATTTTATTTCAGAAGCATTTAGTAAAGGCGTAGAGATAGCACTAGTTTCAAAGCCTATTAAAGAACGGCACATTCTTGTTCCTGATGTTCTGAAAGCTCTTGGCGCACTTGCAAAATATGTAAGAGAATCGTTGCCTAATTTATGTGTTATCGCGATAACTGGTTCACAAGGAAAGACAACGACGAAAGATCTTTTAACCGAAATTTTGGCTGGCAAAGGTGAAACCGTCGCTCCCCGCGGTAATTTCAATAATGAACTCGGCGCTCCACTTACGCTATTGGAATGCAATGCACAGACCAAATACTGCATTATTGAAATGGGAGCTAGGCATATCGGAGATATTGCAGCGCTTTGTGCAATTGCAACACCAGATATTGGTGTGGTTCTTCGTGTTGGGAGTGCGCATATTGGTGAATTCGGATCTGCCGATGCGGTGGCAAAAGCAAAATCAGAGATGGTTTCTAGCCTAAAGCGGGGAGCTACTGCGATTTTGGGAAATTTCGATACGTTCACGCCTGCAATGGCAAAGCTTCACACAGGACGCACAATAATTTTCGGCGAAAAAAATGGCGATGAAATCAGAGCTGCAGATTTAGAAATGCGCGAAGGTTGCCCCCACTTTGATCTCGTAACACCTGCTGGGCGCGCATCAGTTGGACTTCGACTTGTTGGAATTCACCAGACATCAAATGCTCTTGCAGCAGCAGCAGTTGGTAGCGCACTTGGATTTAGCGTTGATTACATTGCCGGCGCACTCTCGACTGCAGCGATGCATAGCAAATGGAGAATGCAGGTAACTGAATTTGATTCACGAGTTTTAATAAATGATGCCTACAACGCCAGCCCAGAATCAATGGTGGCAGCCCTTCGCACTCTCATCCTTTTTGCTCAAGAGCGAGGCGGAGAAGCCTGGGCTTTCTTGGGAAAAATGCAGGAACTCGGCGAGTCATCAGCAGCAGAACATGCGCGAATTGGCACCCTTGCACAGGAGATAGGCGTTGATCACCTCGTTTGCATCGCCAGCCCCGAGTACGCAACTTCCCTTAACGGTGCGCTAGCCAACACAAGCGTTGGGATGAGCGTTCATTTCTGTGCCGATATCAGCCAGGCGGAGCAGGTAGCAACGGGAATTTCTGCAGGGGATGTCATTTTGGTGAAAGCATCTCGATCCGAACACTTGGAAGATTTAGCTGATGCAATAGTAAAGAACGGAGCAAGCCAATGAGAGAAATTCTTATTGCAGGTGGCCTTGCCCTCTTCTTTGCACTCTTTGGAACTCCCGTACTCATTAGAGCCCTTGCAAAGCGTGGTTATGGCCAAATAATTCGTGATGATGGCCCTTCCTCGCATCACACCAAACGTGGAACTCCAACAATGGGCGGGCTCATCATTATCGCCGCCGCAATTTTTTCTTATCTTATCGCCCACTTAATTAGCGGAAATATAATTTCAGTTTCCGTGGTATTAGTTATGGGACTCATGATTGCACTTGGACTTGTTGGGTTCGTGGATGATTGGCTTAAGGTTTCCAGGCAACAGTCCTTAGGTCTAAACGCTAAACAGAAACTACTTGGCCAAATTATTTTTGCAGCAGTATTTGGATATCTTGGCACCCGCTTTCCAGATAGCGATGGATTAACTCCGATTTCCTTGCAACTTTCAACAGTGCGCGATACGAGTATCACTCTGGGAGTAATCCTCGTCGTTGTTTGGGTTGCTTTTATGGTGACGGCAACTAGCAATGGCGTGAATCTTACGGACGGCCTCGATGGTCTGGCTACTGGTGCATCTGTGATGACATTTATCGCCTTCATCCTCATCGGCGTTTGGGAATTTGGTCAGAGCTGTGCAATTACAGCCAGTGGAAATTGTTATGTAGTGCGAGATCCTCTCGATCTTGCTGTCTTTGCGGCGGCAATGGCAGGAGCTTGTACTGGTTTTCTCTGGTGGAATGCATCTCCGGCAAAGATTTTTATGGGTGACACAGGTTCGCTTGCACTCGGTGGAGCACTTGCAGGCATAGCTACTTCACTGCGTATCGAACTTCTCTTAATCCCACTTGGGGGCCTTTTCGTAATTATTAGCGCATCAGTAATTATTCAAATTCTTTACTTTAAAGCAACTGGCGGTAAACGAATTTTTAGAATGGCACCGTTACAACACCATTTCGAACTTAAAGGTTGGGGAGAGGTGACAATTGTGTTGCGCTTCTGGATCATTGCTGGACTTTGTGTTGCAGTTGGTCTTGGTCTTTTTTATGCTCAATGGGTAGTTAGTTAAGTGCAATACTCAAAGAAAAATATATTAGTCCTGGGTGCAGGGGTTACTGGACTTGCAGCAGCGCACTCACTTCGAACCCGCGGAGCACATATTTCTTTTGCAGATGATTCCGTAACTTCCGTGGAAGATTTTCAGATTGCTAAACCGCAAACTTACGATGTCAATGAGTGGGATTTCTTACTTGTCTCACCAGGATGGAAAGAATCCCACCCACTCATTCAAGAGGCGCTCAAAGCAGGAATTCCGCTACTAAATGAAATTGATTTAGCGTGGAGTTTCAAAGACCAGACGCAAAAGTGGATTGCGCTCACTGGCACTAACGGCAAGACAACCACGGTAGAAATGGCAGCAGCAATGTTGCGCGAATCTGGCGTTAAAGCAGTCGCATGCGGAAATGTTGGTCAGACTGTCATTGAGTGCGTCGAAAGTGATGAAAAATATGAGGTATTGGTTCTGGAGCTTTCATCATTTCAAATTCATTGGTTACGCGATGCAAAATTTAGCGCTGCGGCAATCCTAAACATCGCAGATGATCACGTGGATTGGCATAACACATTTGACGAATATGCCAGGGTAAAAGTTTCGATTCTGGAAAGAACAGATGTGGGCGTTCTAAACGCGCAAGATATTGAAGTCTTTAATCGGACTAGCCAATGGTCTGGACGTAAAATTTATTATTCAGTAGACACTCCCGCTCCAGGTGAAGTCGGAGTTGTAGAAGAATTAATGATTGATCGGGCATTTGTTTTAGACCCGCAAGAGGCTTCAATGATTGCTGAAGTTATAGATGTAAAGCCTACTGTTCCGCATAATGTTTCTAACGCACTGGCTGCATCTGCACTTGCACTTACAGTTGGTGCTAACTATCAAGGGATTCAAAGTGCGCTACAAAAATTTACTTTAGGGCGACATAGAATTGAAAAAGTGCATGAGAGCGATGGTATTTCTTGGATAGATGATTCAAAGGCTACAAATCCTCATGCAGCTGCAGCTTCGATCATGTCGGCTTTTTCTGTTATCTGGATAGCTGGGGGTTTAGCAAAAGGTGCAAAAATGGATCAATTAGTAGAACGCGCTAAAGGTCGCTTGAAAGTTGCAATTCTTATCGGCCAAGACCGAGATCTCATCAAGAGTGAATTGATTAAGCGTGCGCCGCAAGTGGAGATTATCGAGATTGATGTGCCAAAAAGTTTCTCAAAAACCGAAGCTCGTAATGACTTTATGGAATCAATCGTGCGCCAAGCTCACGCTCGTGCTGTAAGTGGAGATACCGTCCTACTCTCACCTGCATGCGCATCGATGGACCAATTTGTATCGTATGCCGATCGCGGAGATCGATTTGCAGCCGCAGTGAAAGCCGTTGTGGCACATGGCTAAAAACAATTCTTTTCTAGCCAAACCAGTTAACTCGTTTTATATCCTTTGTATCTCCTCAATCGTGCTCTCAATTCTCGGACTCGTAATGGTTTTTTCAGCATCATCAATTCACTCAATCGAAACTAAGGGTTCATCCCTTGCGATAGTTGCAAGACAAGCGCTCTTTCTTCTGATCTCTATCCCGGCTGCAATCTTCATTGCTCGACTACCTGTCTTTGGACTTAAGAAAATTGCACGTATCGGGTTAGTGCTTTCAGCAGGACTACTGCTCTGCTTACGTATTCCAGGTGTTGGTAAGAATGTCAATGGAAATACAAACTGGATCTCACTAGGAATCGTAGATGTACAACCAAGTGAGATTGTTAAATTCCTAATGATTCTTTGGGCATCGCTATTACTAGCAAGACAGTTAGAACAAGGCAAAGATCGCACAAATGTGTTCTTCTTAATTGCTCCTGGTTTTGCGATTGTAATGTTGCTCATCATGGCGGGCAGAGATCTTGGTACAACATGCGTCATAGCGGCGATACTTGCAGGGCTACTCTTTGTTTCAGGCGTCGAACTAAAGATCCTAGGTTGGTTTACAGCTATCTCTGCATTGTTATTGGCATTTTTTATCGCCACAGCTGGTTATCGTGCACAACGTTTCTTGGTAGTTCTTAATCCGTTTGCGGAAGGCGATTACAAGAATGCAGGATGGCAACCAGCCCACAGCCTTCTCGGATTAGCAAGTGGAGGTCTTTTCGGTGTTGGCCTAGGTGGATCAAGACAAAAATGGGGAAATCTTGCAGAAGCACATACCGACTTCATTTTCTCAGTTATTGGAGAAGAACTTGGCCTAGTTGGAACTCTTGCAGTCCTTATTTTAATTGGTGCGCTCTTACTTGCAATTTTTAAAATTTCTTTGCGCGCAACCGATCCTTTCTCCCGTTTTGCCTGTGCAGGAATTGGTTCATGGATTGCGATACAGACTCTTCTTAACATTGGTTCGGCAACTAGTTTGTTGCCAGTTGTTGGCGTTACTTTGCCACTTCTTTCATATGGAGGCTCTGCGCTCATTGCGACTTTTCTAGGTATCGGATTTGTAATGGGCACGGCGCTTCGAGATCCCGAATTACTTAAAGGCGTAAAAATCGGTATAGAAAAGCGTAGATTGCACTCCTGATGAAAATAGTTCTTGCAGGCGGAGGCACGGCAGGCCATATCGAACCAGCGCTTGCAACTGCACGTGAATGGAGTAAATCTCACCCAGATTGCGATCTAATTTTTCTAGGCACAAGCGGTGGTCTTGAAGAGAAATTGGTCCCAGAGGCTGGATACGAACTTTCACTCATTACAAAGGTTCGAATACCTCGCAAAGTTTCTACTTCTCTTTTTAAGATTCCATTTTCTTTCGTATCCGCCTTCACCCAATGTCGTCGAGCGATTAAAGGCGCTAACTTGCTCGTAGGTTTTGGGGGATATGTTTCAGGACCTGCCTATTTTGCGGCGAAAAGTTTGCAAGTTCCAATTGTTATTCATGAGGCTAATGCCAAGCCCGGAATTGCAAATAAATTTGGTGCGCTCTTTACAAAATATTTGGCTGTTGCACAGGGCGTTGAGAGTGGTGCATTTAGCGAGGCGCTCATAACTGGCCTTCCACTTCGCAGCGACGTTGGGTTGGCTTTAATTTCTGCCAAGGCGAATTGGAACCAAGCCCGATTA
>CAIMUD010000064.1 GCA_903844585.1 uncultured Actinomycetes bacterium
GGATGAGGCAACTGGCGGAAAGATTGTTGAGTACGCAGTTGAATCACCTCTTAAGCAAATTGCAATTAACGCTGGTCTTGAAGGCGGAGTTGTAGTTGAGAAAGTTCGTCACCTTGATGTTGGTTTCGGACTTAACGCAGCAACTGGCGAATACGTTGACATGATTAAAGCTGGCATCATCGATCCAGCTAAAGTAACTCGTTCTGCACTACAGAACGCTGCATCGATTGCTGCGCTCTTTATTACAACAGAGGCAGTTATTACAGATAAGCCAGAACCAAAATCGTCTGCACCAGCGGGCGATCCAAGCGGAGGAATGGACTTCTAAACCCCGCTATCCTTAGCGCATGAGTAAAACTTTTGATGCGCAAGATATTGCGCGAGACGCCGCACTTGCAGATGCAGAATTTGCATCGCAGGTCGGCGTTTTCGTATCTGTTGAACATGCAGATGAGAATCGCGTTGCAAGTTATCTCTTTGAAGCAGACCTACCTGGATATAAAGGTTGGCGCTGGTGTGTAACTGTTGCAAAAGTTGATGCAGATTCTGCGCCAACTGTTTGTGATGTTGTTGTTCTTCCTGGCCCTGATTCACTTCTTGCGCCAGATTGGATCGAATACCGCGATCGCATTCAACCTGCAGATATTCAACCGGGAATCATTGTTCCAAGTGCGCTAGATGACACACGTTTGGTTCCGGGTGTAAACGCACTTGTTCAAGATGAAGATTTAGATGCAGTTCAGGTTTTTGATTTAGGTTTATCGCGCGCGCGCGTACTTTCTATTGAAGGCCGTGATCAAGCAAGTGTTCGTTGGTATGCCGGAGATAGCGGACCAAATTCTCCCCTTGCAATCGGTGCACCAAAACCATGTGCATCATGTGGATTTTTCATTCCGATTGCTGGCTCAATGCGTTCGGCTTTTGGTGTCTGCGCTAACGCGATTGCGCCAGATGATGCGCGCGTAGTCTCGGTTGACCACGGATGCGGAGCGCACTCAGAAGCCACGCTCTGATAAACTTAAGCTCTGCCCGAACCCCTCGGCCACCAGATTTATAAACGAGTGAAGAAAAACCTAAGGAGCCATCCCCATGCCTACAGGTCGCGTTAAATGGTTTAGCCTCGAAAAGGGTTTCGGATTCATTGCCTCTGATGAAGGCGAAGATGTTTATCTTGCTGCCACATCACTTCCAGAAGGTATCCCAACGGTAAAGCCTGGAACAAAACTTGAGTTTGGTGTTGCAGACGGTCGTCGTGGGCCGCAAGCACTTTCAGTTCGCATAATCGATGCGCCAGTTTCTTTGGTTGATAACAACCGAATCAACAATGACGATCTTGCAGCGATGATTGAAGACACAATTAAAATTTTGGACAAAGTTGGAAATGGACTTCGCCATGGGCGTCACCCATCTGGAGCTGAAGCAGAACGCCTTGGTCGCGTATTACGCGGGATTGCTGGCCAACTAGAAGCTTAAATACCTGTTCGTTGATTTCTACGAACTGAATATTTGATTCCAATTACACCAAGTGATGCACCGCTTATGCATGTCCACACAATCTTGTCTTCGGCCCCTGCAATAAAAGCGATTACTCCGGCGATAAGCCACGCTATCGCTCCAAGTGAAATCCAGAAGACAACGTTCTGAATCGTAGATCTCACCTTCATTTAAATCCCACCTAAGAAGATAAGTCCCATAATCGCAACGAGGGCAATGATGGTGATCAGGCGTCGGACCTTATAGCTCATATAGAAATCCTACTTTGCGCCAATATGTTTTGATGGGAAAAGCGTTATCAGAGTTATGGCAATGGCTATCAGAATCGGAATCATTAAATACGCGCGCGAGATACCAAAGCTATCTCCCAAGACTCCGAGCATGAATGGAGAGAACGCGATTGCGCTGCCCGCGGCAAGAGAGTTATAACCAATTGCAAGATCGGGTCGGTTATTACTGAAAGCAATAATGCGAACAGCGAACATTGGGAATTGAATTGCAACACCCATACCTACACCAAATAGCGCTACGAGACTGAGCAGCATGTTGTGGGAGAGCCAGAATATTAAAAATGAAGCTCCCTGAAATGCAAAAGCAAAACGAAGTTGATCATCGATGTGCACCTTGTGAAAGATCGGTGCAATAAACCAACGACTTACTGCAATACCGCTTACGAATGTAACAACAGCTAGCGTTGAAAGCGCTGCACTCGAACCTACTCGATCACTTAGAAGTGCCGCTGACCAAAAAGAAATACCGAATTCGCATGCAATACTGAGGAAGAAGGCAACTACAGATGCCATAAAACCGGCGGTAACTTTGCCTGATTGGCGGCCATGTTCTGGCGGTGTGTGGTGCTCTCCTTCTTTATCCCTGACAAAAAAGTAAAGATAAGGGATTAAGAGAAGTGAAATCAGCATGCTCAACCGCCAATAATCTGGAAAGAGTGATGCGGTGAGACCGACAGTTAGAATTCCAAGACCACCGACTGAAATACCGATTGCATTTGATTGGTTGAGAGAAACCTGTCTATGTTCTGGAAAATCTTCAGATGTTGATGCCGTTGTGTTATTAATTGTTAGTGAAACGCCAAATCCCGTTATAAAAGCTGAAGCTATTGTTAATTGGACTATTGGAGCAATGGCTAGACAAGTAAGTCCAAACGAGTAAATTCCAAGTCCAAGCCATACCGTTTTCTTTCGGCCAAGAGTGTGAACAATTCTCGAGTTGAGAAAACCAGAGGTGATTGAAGCAATACCCAGCGCAGTCCCATGCAGCCCTGCTACTTTCAAAGTCGTTCCTTGATCTGCGCGCAATAAAGATTGAGCAGATCCAAAACCGCTTATAAAGAAGTTAACAACAGCTGTTTGCCCAGTGAGAAACCAAAAATGCTTAGTGCGTATAAATGTTTTTGGCATCTGTAAGCGTTAGCGGCTTAAAGGTTTGAGACTACGAATTCGATTGATGCAGTAAGTGCATCGATGTCACTTGGGTTAGTTGCTGGGAACATGCCAATACGAAGTTGGTTCTTTCCAAGCTTGCGGTATGGCTCTGTGTCAACGATTCCATTTGCGCGTAGCGCTGCGGCAATCTTTGTTGCATCGATTGCATCATCGAAGTTGATTGTTCCAACAACCTTCGAACGCATCGCAGGATCGGTTACGAATGGAGTTGTATATGAAGTCTTTTCCGCCCATGAATAAAGTCGAGAAGAAGAATCTGCGCTACGGCCAGCTGAAAACTTAAGACCGCCATTTGAATTCATCCACTCGATTTGATCTGCAAGCAACATCAAAGTCACGAGCGCAGGAGTGTTATATGTCTGATCAAGACGTGAATTTTCGATTGCGATTCCAAGGTCAAAGAATGCAGGCACCCATCGACCCGACGCTTTAATTTTCTCAGCGCGCGCAATTGCAGCCGGGCTCATTAGCGCCAGCCAAAGCCCACCATCGGAGGCAAATGATTTTTGTGGTGCAAAGTAATAAGTATCGAATTCTTTTGCATCCACTTCGAGACCGCCAGCAGCGCTCGTAGCATCTACTAGAACTAGTGCGCCATCTGTACCTGCTGGGCGCTTAATTGGCATCGCTACACCGGTGCTTGTTTCGTTATGTGTAAGGGCATAAACATCAACGCCAGCTTCTGCAACAGCAACTGGATGTGATCCAGGTTCTGACTTAATAACAGTTGGTTCGCCAAGAAATGGGGCTTCCTTTGCCGCGGCGGCAAACTTAGATGAAAATTCACCAAAGACAAGGTGCTGTGATTTTTCTTCAATCAAACCAAAGGTTGCAATATCCCAAAACGCTGTTGATCCGCCGTTACCGAGAATTACTTCGTAACCTTCTGGCAATGAAAAGAGTGAGTTAAGTCCTTCGCGAACGCGATGTACAACGTTTTTCACCGGCTTCTGTCGGTGTGATGTTCCAAGAATTGATGAACCTGATGCAGCCAGTGCAGCGAGTGCTTCCGGACGAATCTTTGATGGACCACAACCAAAACGACCATCACGTGGTTTTAAATTATCTGGAATTTTAATTTCAGCGCTCATGGGCAAAGACTACGGGTAGTACCGCGTTACTTCCCAATCGTTAATTGTGTTAGCCCGCTCATAGCGAAGGCGATCATGAAGGCGCGAATACCGTCCCTGCCAAAATTCAATGGAGAGTGGCGCGACTCGGTATCCGCCCCAGTGCGCAGGTTTTGGAACAACGCTTCCTTCTGGCCATTTTTCTGCAGCGCCGCGGAATCTTTCTTCTAGCTCTTCTCGTGATGAAAGTGGCGCAGATTGAACACTTGCCCATGCACCAATCTGACTCGACCAAGGACGAGATGCAAAGTAGGTTGATGATTCTTCTTCCGAAACTTTTTCAGCAAGTCCGCTAATTGAAATTTGTCGCTCCATTGCATACCAAGGAAAGAGCAGCGTGACTTGCGAATTTAACTCAAGCGCCTGTGCTTTACGGGATAAATAATTTGTAAAGAATGTAAAGCCACCTTCGGAAATATCTTTAAGAAGAACTGTTCGAGATGAAATTAATTCACTTCCATCATTTGCGACTCCAAGTGTGGATAAGACCATTGCATTTGCTTCAACAATAAAAGGATTTTGGTGCGCCTCCAATAGCCAGTCTGAAAATGCTTTTAGCGGATCCGCCGGTAGAGACTCCAACCCCTTCTCTCCATAGGAACGGCGCATTGCTGCAATTGCTTCACGGTCTAAGTGCTCCATAGATGTATCGAACCTCACTTTCTCTCCGTAGTCATCTTGCAAAAATATGGTCGCTAGCACCCCCGCCACGGGTGCAGAATTAGCTCAGGATTTAGTACCAAACCGAGTGGAGCAGAACGTGTCAGATGATTTCAAGCCAGGTCTCGAAGGTGTAATCGCTTTCGAATCGCAAATCGCTGAACCGGATAAAGAGGGAAGCGCGCTTCGTTACCGCGGTGTAGATATTGAAGATCTAGTTGGTCGCGTTTCATTTGGAAACGTGTGGGGCTTGCTCGTTGATGATGAATTCAATCCTGGTCTTCCCAACGCAGAACAATTCCCACTCCCAGTTCACTCGGGGGATGTACGCGTAGATGTTCAGTCAGCAATTGCGATGCTCGCACCGGCGTGGGGATTTAAACCACTTCTAGATATTTCTGATGAAGAAGCGCGAAGTAATCTTGCCCGCACTTCTGTAATGGTTCTTTCATATCTTGCTCAAGCTGCGCGTGGAATCGTTGCTACACCTGTTCCAGAATCTGAAATTGATAAGGCGCACACAGTTGTCGAGCGCATGATGATGCGTTGGCGCGGTGAGCCTGATCCTGCACATGTTCGTGCAATCGATGCTTACTTTGTATCGGCTGCAGAACACGGAATGAATGCATCAACATTTACTGCTCGAGTTATCGCTTCAACTGGCGCTGATGTCGCTGCATCTATTTCTGGTGCGATAGGCGCGATGTCTGGCCCACTTCATGGTGGCGCACCATCTCGTGTATTGCACATGATTGAAGAAGTTGAGAAGACCGGTAATGCCGAAGCTTATGTAAAAGGATTGCTTGACCGTCACGAACGTTTGATGGGATTTGGTCACCGCGTTTACCGAGCAGAAGATCCACGCGCTCGCACACTTCGCCGCACAGCAAAGGAACTTAACGCACCTCGTTATGAAGTTGCAGAAGCGTTAGAAAAAGCTGCGCTCAAAGAACTACGTGAGCGCCAACCAGATCGCGTACTTGAAACCAATGTTGAATTTTGGGCAGCAATTATTTTGGACTTCGCGCAAGTTCCTGCACCGCTTTTCACATCAATGTTTACAGCCGCTCGTACAGCTGGGTGGTCTGCGCACATACTCGAACAAAAGCGAACAGGCCGTTTGATTCGCCCATCTGCTCGTTACGTCGGTAAAGCCCCACGTAAGGTTGAAGAAGTAACTGGGTGGGATGCAACTGTGGAGCAACTCCACAAATAGCGTTATCGTTTCGCATATGAGTTCGCGCAGCATTATGTGGTTTCGCCGCGATCTCAGGCTTTCTGATAATCCTGCTTTGCTTGAGGCTATTAATAGCGCCGATGAAGTGGTTGCAGTTTTTATTCTGGATGAAAAACTTATCAATCAAAGTGGTAGCAAACGCTTGGCTTACCTTGGCAATTCACTCCGAGCGCTAGATGAATCACTCGGCAATAAGCTACATATTTGTGTTGGAGATCAGGTAGAAGTTCTGAAAGAACTCAAAGCAAGATATAACGCAACATCTGTTCACATTTCTACTGAATACGAACCGTACGGGGCTGCGCGTGATGCACGTGTGGAGGCGGCCGGTATTGCACTTACTCGCACCGGAAGTCCTTATGCCGTTGCACCAGGTCGTGTTTTAAAACCAAGTGATGCGACTCCGTATCGCGTTTACACACCTTTTTATCGAGCATGGTGCACACACGGTTGGCGCGCTCCAGTAGCTGCGCCAAAAGTAATTAACGCAGTAACGCCGAGTGGAAAAGAGCGCAATTTTCCTGATTGGAAAGTGCCAGATGGTGCAGAAATCTTTAAAGCAGGCGAAAAAGCAGCCCTTGCACGTTGGAAGATTTTTAAGAGCGATGGGTTACAAAGTTATGATGAAGATCGAAACTTTGCGGGAATTGATGGCACAAGCAAGCTCAGCGCGCATCTAAAGTGGGGTGAAATACACCCACGCACTTTGCTAGCTCAACTTGGCGCAGAAAAGGCTCATGATGTGTTTAGAAAAGAAATTGCCTGGCGAGAGTTTTATGCAGATGTACTTTTTAATAATCCAGGTACCGATACCGAGTATTACGCGCCAAGATTTAAAGATATGCGTTATAACCAACCGGCTGACCAGTTAAAAGCCTGGAAAGAAGGTCGTACCGGTTATCCATTTGTGGATGCCGGCATGCGACAGATGCTTAAAGAAGGTTGGATGCATAATCGCGTACGCATGGTTGTCGCATCATTTTTAGTTAAAGATTTACATCTGGAATGGCAGCATGGTGCAGATTTCTTTATGGAACATCTTGTTGATTTCGACGTTGCTTCCAATGCACATGGTTGGCAGTGGACGGCAGGTTGTGGAACAGATGCATCTCCTTATTACCGCGTCTTTAACCCAATTGAACAAGGCCGTCGCTTTGACGAAAACGGAGATTACATCCGTAAATATGTTCCAGAACTTGCACATTTATCTGCTGCGGAAATTCATGAGCCTTGGCTCTTTTTAGATGGATATTCAAAAGGTTATCCAGAGAGAATTGTCGACCACGCAGCGGAAAGAATTGAATCACTTGCTCGCTTGCAAGAAATCAAAGTGAGTGAATAAGCGAGTTACCACTTCGTTTTGCTTCATACATTGCTGCATCGGCTCGCTGTAATAAATCTCCTTCACCATCATTTTGTACATGACCGATAGCAACGCTTAGCGTGATTGTTTCTCCACCAATGTTTATTGGATAACTTAGAGTGGCACTTAGCGCATGAGCGACTTCAAGAGTTGTTTCATATGCACCACTCACAATCACTCCAAATTCATCACCGCCTAACCTTGCAAGAATCGCACCAGTAGGAAGTGATCTTGAAAATCTCGCAGAAACTTGGCGAAGAACCAGATCACCCATTTCGTGTCCGTATTGGTCGTTAACTGGTTTAAATCCATTGAGATCAAGTAAGAGGAGAGCGCTCTCGGTATTACTCAAAGTATCTAGCTCTGCAATCAGCCTTCGTCTATTTGGAAGTCCGGTTAGCTCATCAGTTCTTGCCAGAATCTTCTCTTCACCTAAGTTACGCGAATGCTTGAGCACTAGCGCCATTCGGATAAATGCCAGGAATAGCGTTGCAATTGTTGGTAACACAATAAAAGTTGGGAAGTAGCCGGGTCGTAAAGCGATGATTGCTAAGAGCGTTGGACTCATGAAGACTGAGAGCGCAATAAAGGCAGGATGAATTGAAATTTCTTTATCCTGTTTCGGAACCTTCTTCCAATATGCGAAGGAAATAAGAACGATTCCAAGCAACCATCCATCATCGGTGAATTGACCGAATTGGTACTTGCCATTGATATTTAGCCATAGAAATAAAAAATCAGTCGCCGCAAAAGTTATGACGCCAAGGCAGATTAAAGCGATTCTGAGATTAATCTTCTGAGTAACAAATGAAATGGCGACAGAGACAATCAAAATTAGATCGCAGACAGGATAAAGAAGGGAGAAAAATGCATCCACGCTGCTACCTGGGAATTTTGGAAGTATTTGCCCAAGGAGCAGCGCTGTGACAATTGCTGTGAGCCCGAGTCCAAAGATTGCTGAATCCAGTAGTTCCAAAGTTCCTAACTTCCTTTTGCGGCCAGTTGCGCGAGGAATTGCAAGTAATACACAAGGATAGAAAACGGTATAAAAAATATTTGAAATAAGGGTTGAATACTCAGGAAGTTCGAAGAATTGTCCATAACTAGATATTGTCGAACCAATACCCCATGTGATGAGTGCAACTGCCATCATCACAAGAGAACCGCTGTCATTGTGCAGAGGTGCTTGAAAGAGAGTTATTACTGAAATGAATACAATCGCGTTGTATAAGTAGAGATCTAGTCCTAGCGTTGGATTAGAAATAAAAAGGCGCGAAGCTAGATGCGAAAGCAGTAAGACTGGTGCAATCCATCTCGTCATCATGTAAATTCGCACCTAGTAATTAAAGTAAGAGTTAGCCATTTACCGAATAGGGGAAGCCATAGATGTCAGCCGAAATCTCTCGTCGAGAAGTTCTTTGTGGAGTCGCACTTTTATCTCTGGGCACCGCTATTTCGTTAGATCATGCAGTAGCTGCGACTGGATACACAGTCTTGGCAAATGGAAAAGTCGAAGTAACTATTTCTTCAAACCCAGCTCTGGCAAAAGTTGGTGGCGTTCTGCGAATAGATGGAGTTAAAGGCAAATCAATAGCTGTTGTGCGAGTAAGCACCGCAAAGACTGGATACAAGGCAATTGACTTAAGTTGCACGCATCAAGGTTTTCCGGTTGAACAGTCGAGTGCAGGTTGGATGTGCCCAGCGCATGGTTCGCAATTCACTCTTGCAGGAAAGAAAATTAGCGGGCTAGCTAGAGGGCCACTTAAGAATTTAAACGTTGTGGCAACTGCAACCAAGCTAACTATTGGTTAATTAGAAGTTCACCAATTGCACCTTTTGGCACTACGGGATGTGTTGGAGCAGTTGCTTTAATTTGTTTGTATCCCAAGCCTTGCTCTGGCCTTAAATCAGGTTGATTCTTATTTGGCCACATTGACATCGCTCGTTCTGCTTGGGCGGTAATTGTGAGTGATGGGTTTACACCTAAGTTTGCGGTGATTGTTGATCCATCAACAACATGAAGTGTTGGGTAATTCCAGACACGGTGATACGGATCGATGACACCAGTTGCATCACTATCGCCGATGACACATCCGCCAACAAAGTGCGCTGTAAAAGGTGCGCCAATTAAATCTCCTACGTGCCCGCCAGTAATCCCACCATATTTCTTCGCGATGTGGCGTACAGCTTCATTAGCTGCGGGAATATAAGTTGCGTTGGGTTGGTCTGAGCTATTTTTTGA
>CAIMUD010000065.1 GCA_903844585.1 uncultured Actinomycetes bacterium
ACATGGACGCCTTTTGCATCTTTTGTGTAAGAAGCAAACTTGCTGCCAACTTCAAAGTTGATACCGCGCTTACGGAAAGCACGTTCAAGTTGCTTAGAAGTTGACTCATCTTCAAGCGCCACTAAGCGAGGTAAGCCTTCGATAATTGTGACTTCTGAACCAAATGATTTCCAGACTGATGCGAACTCGCAGCCAATAACTCCGCCACCCAGAACGATGACACTTGCAGGAACGTTCTCCATCTTTATTGCTTGCTCGGAGGTAATTACTTGCACTCCATCAATCTCAAGACCGGGAAGTGTGCGGGGATATGAACCAGTTGCGAGCACTACATTTTTTCCGGTGTACTGAACTCCATTTACTTCAACAGTGTTCGGGGAGACGAGGCGTCCGTGGCCTTCAATATAGGTAACACTGCGAGATTTAACGAGACCTTGTAGCCCTTTGTGCAATTTTGAAATGACACCATCTTTATAAGCGTTAACCGCCATCATGTCCATGGAAATAAATTCAGCTTTGACGCCGAAGTCGCCGGCATGGCGCGCGCTATCAGCAATCTCACCAGCGTGAAGAAGTGCCTTGGTGGGAATACATCCGCGGTGCAAACATGTGCCACCGAGCTTGTCTTCTTCGATGAGCGCTACTGAAAGTCCGAGCTGTGCGCTACGAAGTGCGCAGGCATAACCGCCGCTACCTCCGCCGAGGATGACGAGATCAAATGAGGACACTATGAGCCTTTCTTTCGTAACCTGCTACAAGAACAATCGGTATGACGTAATCCTGCCACGATTTGAGCGTTGAGCTAAACGGGGAAGAGGCCTACTTCTGTGATGAAGCCAACTCAGCGAGGACGACTAGGGTCCGCAGCGCCACGCCGGTTCCGCCTATGGGCGTATATCCGTGGGCTTTGCGAGTGTTGAAAGCGGGTCCGGCAATATCTAGGTGGAGCCAAGGTAGGCCAGGTTCAATAAATTCACGTAAGAAAAGTCCGGCAACCAACATGCCACCCATGCGATCACCAATATTGGCCATATCGGCAACAGGGGAATCTAATGAGGCGCGAAGTTCTTCGGGCAATGGCATTGGCCAGAATTGTTCGCCAGAGAGATGAGCTGCAGTTAAGAATTCTCCGGAGAAATTCACATCGTTAGTCATGACTGCTGATGTGCGAGTGCCTAGCGCGACGATTTGCGCACCGGTAAGAGTTGCAACGTCGATAATTCCATCGAGGCCTCCAGCTTTCTTGCCTACCTCTGTCGCGCGAACAAGTGCGTCGCCTAGGACGAGGCGACCTTCTGCATCGGGATTGAGGACCTCAATAGTTTTACCGCCGTACATGGTGATGATGTCACTTGGACGTGTGGCGCTTTCAGAGATCATATTCTCAGCCAACGGAGCCCAAGCATCGATTGCAATGGGTAATTTCAAAGATGCAATGGTGAAGATTGCGCCGACCACGGCCGCCGCGCCGCTCATGTCGCTCTTCATCTCTTCCATTCCGTTAGCGGGCTTTAGAGCAAGACCGCCTGAATCGAAAGTAATTCCTTTGCCAACGAAGGCGTAGCGCTTCTTTGCTTTTGCTGGTGAATATGAAATATGTAGTAATCGAGGGGTGTTAGCCGAACCTTGTCCAACAGCAGAGATTCCGCCGTAACCCTTCGCTTTTAACGTGGCAGCATTTAGGATTTCAACCTTCAGCCCCAATTTAATTGCAATCTTCTTAGCCTGCAAGGAGAAGGAATCAGGAGTCAGATGACTCGGTGGAGTGTTAATGAGATTGCGTACTAAGAATGTGTATTCAGCTATGACGCCTGCACGAACCGCCAACTTCTTAACGGCTGCATCTTTTGCCAACTTTGTTATGACGGTAATTGCCGAAAGGGCCTCTTTGCGATCTTCATTAGAGGCGAAGCGAA
>CAIMUD010000066.1 GCA_903844585.1 uncultured Actinomycetes bacterium
ATGCCGAAGTTGTAGATCAATATTCTTCGCAAACGATTCAGAGTCCCCTGGGCCAGCAATTAAGACTCTGACATCTGGAGCAAACCTAGCGATAATCGGAAGTGCCTCTAGAAGTACCGATAAACCTTTTCTTGGTTCTTCAAATCGACCAATAAAACCAATTGTATTCCCGCTCCACTTTTCAAGAACTTCACCATCACGGTAGTAATTGGTGTAAATACCGTTTGGAACTACGATCGCATCAGTCTCTAAATGTTCGGTTAGCGTTTCACGAGCTGCTTCGCTAACTGCGATGCGAGCGGTAAGTTTTTCAATTACAGGTTCGAGAATTGGGCCAATTGCAAAGATTGCCTTCTGACGTTTTGCAGCTGCGTGAAAAGTGCCAACCATAGGTCCATCAGCAGCCCAACATACAAGCAATGAAATTGATGGAATTGCAGGCTCGTGTAGATGAAGAAGATCGAATTCATTGCTTTGAATCCATTGACGAACCCTTGCGAAAGCAATTGGACCAAAAAGTACTCGTGCAACAGCGCCGTTCCAGGGAATCGCAATCGGCTTTCCAGCACTAGTTACATAATCCGGAATATTGGTTTCATCAATGACCGGTGCTAATACGCTAACGAAGTGCCCTTTCTTGATTAAATATTCAGCAAGATCGCGAACATGATTTTGAACGCCACCCGGTGTATCCCAACCGTATGGGCAGACGATGCCAATGCGAATCTTCTTCATCGGCACTATGGGCTCTCCTCTAGATTTGCATCAGTCCAAATTTGTTGGAGCATATGCCAATCTTCTGGATGCTCCGCAATGCCAAGCGCAAAATTATCAGCACAGCTTTGTACAACAATCGCTAATTTATCCTGTTCGCTTCCAGCCATCGGTACCAATATTTTTTTGAAATCTATATGAATGCCTGTAACTGTATATGAAACGAATGCTGTGACTAAAGGAACTCCAGTACGAATTGCTAAAAGCGCTGGGCCCGCTGGCATCCGTGCTTCTGAACCAAAAAACGCAACTCGGACACCACTACTCGAAAGATCTCTATCTGCAACGAGTGCAATTAATTTTTTGGCTCTTGCGCGTTGAATCAGAGTTCCCATTGCACGATTATCGAGTGGCAAGACTTCCATACCAAGAGATTGGCGATGTTCCAGGAACCTTTCAAATAGTGCTTCCGGCTTTAATCGCTCTGCAACAGTAACTAGTGGAAGTCCCTTTGATGCGAAATATGCTCCTGCTAAATCCCAATTACCAGCATGTGGCAGCGCGACGATTACACCTTTACCCCTTTGCATCGGTCCCGTTAAATACTCTTCATTTGTACACATGACACGTTGGGCGATGCTCTCCTTCGACCAATCTGGCGATCGAAAGGTGTCACACCAATATCGCATATATGAATCAATGCTTTTGGATAGAAGTTGCTCTAACTCAGCCGGAGTACGCCGCGAAACCACTCTTGAAAGATTTACTCGTAACCGCTGAACACTCTTGCCATTTTTACTTACAAAATATTTGCCAATCTGTGCAAATAATAAATAGGCAAACTTCTCAGGCAGCCACCGCACAACTGTCCACCCAGCAAAATAACCGCGAACGATGAGGAAATCTTTAAGCATTTAAGACGAGGCTCGCTTCACAACGACTAAGCGCTGAATGGCTGTAATCAAGCCAAGAATGGCGAGGGAGGTAAAACCAATAGGAATGGCTTCTGAAATTCCAATTCCAAAGAGTGCAAGAGATATCAGTGCAATGGCCAATCTTTCAGTACGTTCAGCGATACCGACGGTACATTCAATGTTTAGCGCTTCAGCTTTAGCTCGGATGTAGGATACGAGAAAACCAGAAACCATCGCGAAGAGCACGATGTATGCCACGGAATTGTTTTGTTTAATCAGATAAATCGCAACTCCAAAGTGAATAGCTGCATCGGAAACGCGATCTAGCGTTGAATCTAAAAACGCTCCCCATTTACTCTCGCCACTATTTGAAAGTCTTGCCATAGCGCCATCAAATAGATCGCTCAAGGCAAATATTGTGATGGCGATAGAGCCCATGAGAAATCTGCCTTGTGGCAGGAAATACAACGAAGAAATAACTAAGCCAAGTGTGCCAAAGAAAGTAACTGCATTTGGCGTCAGGCCCATGCGCAGCGCCATTTTTGCCACTGGGTTAATCACCTTCGTGACCGATGGCTTAAGTGAACTACTAATCATCTGGCTCATCGTAGGCTTTGCACCATGACATCTCCTAGTCCGGCGCTCAAGATCGCTGTGATTGCGCATGTGAGTGCACAGCCCGCGGCCCTTTCCGAACTATTCGGAGCTACCGTGGCAGCAGATATTGACTCTGAAATTGATTTAGCAATATTTGCAATAAACCCTGCTGCAGGAATTGATCAGGTAACAATCGATCTATGGCATCAGGTGAGCGAATTTCAAATACCTAGACTATTACTTGTAGTTGGGTTAGAAGGTTCAGAGGCTGATTTTGACGATGCAGTTTTAATTGCGAATAGGGTGCTTGACCCTGTCGTCACGCCTTACTTAGTTTTACATGGCGACAACGGAGAGCCAGTTGCACTCATCTCTCTAGAAACTTTAGATATTCGAGATTACTCAACTGATCCTGCTTCAACTCGAGCCAGCGATCCTGAGCATCAAGAAATTGTTGGAGATTTTCGTGCTGAATATATCGAAGCGACTCAAGATTTAGGCACAGATGCATTTGCCGCTGGTTTAATTTTTCCAGCAATCCCAATTGTTTTGGGTAAAAATATTGGAGTCGATATCGCTAAAGAATACATAGGCCAACTTAACTCTTAGGTTTAAGTACCAATTCATCAATATTTATGCGATGGGCTTTAAACGAGTTGACCGGTTTATCGGATGGATAACCAATAGCCAATCCACATAGCAGTCGATAATCTTTAGAAACTTCAAACTCACGGCGCACTACATCGTCCCAAATACCGACGGCTCCTTGCGCGCAAGTGCCTAGTCCTAGCGCATGGGCGGAAAGCATTAGATTTTCCATCATCAAGCCAGCATCTGAAGCTGCGTAAATGTGAAGACTTTTATGGATATAGATAAATAACTCGACTGGAGCACCAAAAAATTCGTAGTTACGAGCCCATTGTTCATCGCGTTTGATGCCATCACCGCGTGGAACTTCCAGGACCTTGTATAGCTCTTTACCGATGCGTTGTGCACGTGGTTTGAGTTCGCTTACATATGGCTTATTCATCCGACGATTACTCGTTGGCAACCCATATCGTGTTAGCAAAAGTTTTACTTTGTCGATGGCGCTACCGTTTCTGGCTTTGGAAAGCGCAGCCCAGCGGTTCAAAAATTCAGTGCTTATTCGATCACGCACCTCACCGCTGGCAACCGCGACTTTAAATGGTCTTGTATTGGACCAACTGGGCGCTGTTAAGGAGTCAGCAAGTAGTTTTTCGATAATCCCTGGCGGGACAGGCGTCGATAAAAAATCTCTTGTGCTCCGACGGCTGGCAAGAAAATCTGAAAAATCTGAATTCATTACCAAGCCGCTGCAATTTCATTGCGTGTAGTCATAAGTAGCGCCGGAAGAGTTTTTGTCTGACCGATAATCGGCATGAAATTAGCATCTCCTGCCCAGCGCGGAACCACATGCTGATGAATATGCTCGGCCACACCAGCTCCTGAAATTGCGCCTTGATTCATGCCTAAATTAAAACCACCTGGGTTTGAAACTTTGCGAAGTGTCTTCATGGCGTGAGCGGTGAGTTCACTGATTTCACTACGCTCCTCTGCAGTTAGCTGCGTTAAATCGGCGACATGGCGATTTGAGCAGACTAATAAGTGGCCCGCGTTGTAAGGATAAAGATTCATAACAACGTATGCAGATTTTCCGCGGGCAACAATCAGCGCCTCTTCATCACCGAGAGAAGGAATTTTACAGAATGGGCACTCACTTGAATCTCCTGCATTGGGCCGATTGGTACCTTTGAGATATTCCATGCGGTGCGGTGCCCAAAGACGTTGCCATCCGTCGGGCATTCCAGCCCCGCCATCCATTTTCTCAGCAGACATTTTTCCTCAGACTCTTTCTAAACCTGTGTGCGCGCTTTAATGCTCTTAGTAATCTCAGAAATTGCATCAGCGACTGAAATTCCATTTTTCTGTTCGCCGTTGCGGTAACGGATTGATACTGCACCCGATTTTTGATCTTCTTCGCCTGCGATAATCATGAATGGGACTTTCTGCATCGCAGCGTTACGAATCTTCTTCTGCATACGGTCATCAGAACTATCTAGTTCGGTGCGAATTCCTGATTTCTTAAATTGCTTCAGCACATCAGATAAATAATCAGTGAAGGCATCCGCTACAGGAATACCAATTGCCTGTACGGGGGCGAGCCATGGTGGGAAGGCGCCTGAATAATGCTCTGTTAGTACTCCGAAGAATCGTTCGATAGATCCAAAGAGTGCGCGGTGAATCATGACGGGGCGTTTGCGCGAACCATCGGTTGCTGAATATTCGAGCTCGAATCGCTGCGGCAATTGAAAGTCAACCTGAATAGTAGACATCTGCCAAGTGCGACCGATGGCATCTTTGGCTTGAACTGAAATTTTTGGACCATAAAAAGCTGCGCCGCCCTCATCAAGAACTAACTCAAGATTTTGTGCAAGTGCCGCTTTTCGAAGCGCGGCCGTCGCCTCTTCCCAATCTGATTCTTCACCGACTGATTTTTCTGGATTACGAGTTGAGAGTTCGAGATAAAAATCTTCCAACCCATAATCTCGCAGAAGATTGAGAACGAATGTAAGCAGCGAGTCGAGTTCTTCTGGCATCTGTTCTTTTGTGCAATATATATGTGCGTCATCTTGAGTAAAGCCACGCGCTCGAGTAATCCCGTGAAGTACGCCAGATTTTTCGTAACGGTAAACGGTTCCGAATTCAAAGAGTCGAAGTGGAAGTTCACGGTAGGAGCGACCACGAGATTGGAAGATTAGATTGTGGAACGGGCAATTCATAGGTTTCATGTAGTACTGCTGGCCAGCGCGCTTAATTGTTCCATCAGGATGATGTTCTTCATCCAAAATCATCGGTGGATACATTCCTTCTGAATACCAATCAAGGTGGCCAGATTTTTGGAACAGAGCTGCTTTTGTTAAGTGAGGTGAATATACAAATTCATAGCCTTCTTCTTCATGACGAACCCTCGAATAATCTTCCATTGCTCGACGAACAATCCCGCCCTTAGGATGAAAGACTGCAAGCCCGGAACCAATTTCTTCTGGAAATGAAAAGAGGTCTAACTCAGTACCCAGTCGTCGATGATCGCGCTTCTCGGCTTCTGCAAGAAGTTCAAGATACGCGTTGAGTTCATCTTGCGATGGCCATGCTGTTCCGTAAATGCGCTGCAACATCGGATTCTTTTCCGATCCTCGCCAATAGGCCGCTGCTGATCGCATCAACTTAAAGGCTGGAATAAGTTTTGTAGATGGAAGATGCGGACCACGACAAAGATCAGACCAAACAGGTTGCCCATCTCTTCCCAAATTATCGTAAATAGTTAACTCAGCACCACCAACTTCAACACTTGCTTCATCACCTGCGCCTGATTTCAAACCGATGAGCTCACACTTATAAGGCTCATGCGACAACTCTTTAAGGGCGTCGGCTTCACTTGTTACGCGGCGTTTAAAACGCTGACCTTCTTTAACAATTTTGCGCATTGCGCTTTCGATTTTTTCTAAATCTTCTGGATTAAATGGTCGCTCTGGATCAAAATCGTAATAAAAACCATCTGTTATTGGCGGACCAATACCGAGTCGGGTTTGCGCAAAAACTTGTTGCACAGCCTGTGCCAGGACGTGAGCAGTTGAATGTCGAAGGACGGCAAGACCATCGGGTGAAGAAATTGAAATTCCTTCGACCACATCTCCTTCAGTTAGTTCTGTCCATAGGTCTTTAAGTATCCCGTTAACTTTACAAACAACTACATCTTTCTGGTCGGCAAAAATCTGTGTGGGACGTGAATCCGGTTCAACAGAAGCGCTCTTTCCATCCACAGTGATTGCAATTGCCGACATGTTCTTAGCCTACCGAATGCTTCTGGGTCTTCGAGCGAATATCGTCTTCGAGAGTCTGGGCTTGGCTACCTATTTTTAAGGCTCGGCCATCAATAAAAGAAACTGGTAGCGCAATTTTTAGACTCGACACAACCAGAGCACTCTCTACTGTTGCAATTTCATCTATGGAAATATTTCGAACTTTAACCCCACAGCGTTCAATAGCGATGGCGCGCATAACACCCGGCAGAACTCCTGCAGTCAGTGGTGTTGTGATCCATGAGCCGTCAAGTAAGAAAATAAAACTCGAAACGGCACCCTCTGTCACTTGGCCTTCAGAATTATTACAAACAATCTCATCGAAACCATCATTTATAACGGTGGCAAGCAAATTTAGTCGGTCTGTATACGGATACCTCTTTATTGAAATTTGAGCGTATTTAGTTTGGGCAGATTGCGTGCAAATCTTTTGAGGCTTTCCCTTGTCGTCATAGGGCATGTGCACTGCTATAAATTGATCTTGCGAAAAGAGCAGTCGAAGGCGACCGATGACCGCGGGTTCCTCCAATAAGAGTTTTGAAATCCCTCCGCGAATAGAGTCTTCGCTTGGGAGTTTAATTGCCAGAGTCTCTGCTGCATCAATGGCTCTGCGCATGTGTCGAGCAAGTTCGAATACTTCACCGTTTTCAGTCCGCAAAGTTTCAAAAATTCCATCACCTTGTGGCCAACCATCAGCGTTGAGAAGAATTTCTGATTGATCAACGATTCGATTGTTGAGCCAGATCTTCATGGCTTCCCGCCAGCTATAGAAATCAATTTCTTTGCTTTAAGTTCCGTCTCTTCCCATTCTGCATCGGGCACACTCCCCCAAGTAATTCCTGCACCAGTTCCAAATCGCAGAACGTCATCGCCGGACTTAAAGAAAGTTCGGATCGCTACGCTTAAAACTCCGTTATCGCCATGAACCCAGCCGAGAGCTCCGCAGTAGTAAGAGCGTGCAATCTTTTCTTCACGCGCAATAAGCGTAAGTGCCGAACTCTTAGGCGCTCCGCTTACAGATCCTGGCGGAAGTGTGGCTCTTATTATTTCACTCCATGTGACGCCAGCGCGCAATCTGCCAACAACATCTGAAACTAAATGGGTAAGCCCTGGATGTTCTTCTGTTCGCAGCAAATTTTCTACATCAACGCTGCCGGCATCGCAGACCTGTCCTAAATCATTTCGCATTAGATCCACAATCATGATGTTCTCTGATTGATCCTTTTCTCCAAAATCAACGCTGCCTGGTTTTTTAGTACCTTTAATTGGGGAGCTCTTTATATCTCTTCCTTTACGACTCAAAAAAAGTTCCGGTGACGCTGAAGCTACTTCGAGCCCTGGAAAAGAAAGATAAGAAGCAAAGGGGGCGGGGTTGTGCAGGAGCATCTGGGAAAAGAGCCCGGCTATCGATCCTTTTACTCCCTCATGGAAAATCTGACGGCAAGCATTAACTTGATAAACATCTCCTGCGGCTATTGCGCTACGAATTTTCTCTACATAAGCGCAATATCCTTCACGATCTAAAGTTGATTGCCAATTGGCAAGAACTGCTGGATTCCAGTTTATTTCAGGAAAATCGCCTTGCGTTATTTTTGCGAATCTCACAAAGGTTAATTCAGCTTCAAACGTTGTAGTAACAGCCCAGAAATTTCCATCACTTAATACATCTGGATCGTGACTAACTTCTTGCAACTCGGTCGCCATAAGCCCGCCCATCCAGAAGCGGTGCTCGGCTACATTCATGCGGTAACGCTACGGTGAAAATATGTACTTTGGCGCTTATGCCGTGCCTGCGCTAGATTTGCCTCTGCACAAAATGCGGACGTAGCGCAGCTGGTAGCGCGGAACCTTGCCAAGGTTCAGGTCGCGGGTTCGAACCCCGTCGTCCGCTCGGATTAACCGCCGCTTAGAATTTATTTTCGGGTGGCGGTTTGTCTATGGTGGAATGGCCGAGAGGCGAGGCAAGGGACTGCAAATCCCTCTACACGGGTTCAAATCCCGTTTCCACCTCAATTAATAAACTAATAACAATGTGGGAGATGTTATGACACAAGATGAATCACAGCGCCCTTGGGGACGTTATGAAATCTTGCAAGAAAGCGACTCTTACAAAGTTAAAACTATCTGGGTTGATCCGGGAAAAAGATTTTCATTGCAGCGCCACGAAAAGCGTGCCGAACATTGGCTAATCGTTCAAGGTAGGGCGCTTATGACTCTCAATGACGATGAGTTTGAGATGGGTCCTGGGGATTCAATCGACATCGAAATAGGCGATGCACACAGACTTGCAAATATCGGAGATGAAGATGTTATTTTCGTCGAAGTGCAGACAGGAACCTATTTCGGCGAAGATGATATCGAGAGAATTCAGGATGATTTCGGGCGCTAATTGCCCTGCTATATAGTTGTACTAGTAAATATGTAAGACCGTAGTAACAAGGACGATTGGCTCAGCGGTAGAGCACCACATTGACATTGTGGGGGTCACTGGTTCGATCCCAGTATCGTCCACATAGCGAAGTGGCGTGGCGAGAAAGAATCGTCCACATAGCGAAGTGGCGTGGCGAGAGAGTTTGAGTGCTGCCACTCGCCAATCTTTCTAATCGGAGCAAGCAGTCTTTTATTCTCAACTCATGGCGGTCAAATTTCCACAAGTAATACAGGGTGGAATGGGCATTGCAGTGTCATCGTGGCAATTAGCTAAAGAAATTTCTCTCGCTGGTGAACTTGGGGTCATCTCAGGTACTGCAATTGATTCCGTTATTTCACGCAGACTTCAAGACGGAGATATTTCCGGTGACATACGTCGAGCTCTGTCTCACTTTCCAGATCAAAGTGTGGCCACCGAAATTCTGCATCGCTTCTTCATAGAAGGCGGCAGAACGAGTGGAGTTGCCTATATCGACGTCCAAAAGTTGAGTTTCAAGCCGAGTACCTTCTCGTCAAACCTTATGGTTGCAGCAACTTTTGTAGAAGTTTGGCTTGCAAAAGAAGGACATGACGGTCTCATAGGGATGAATATCCTAGAAAAAATTCAACTTGCTATTCCTGCGCAACTTTTTGGAGCAATGTTGGCTGGCGTGGACTACATATTGATCGGCGCAGGTATCCCTGCACAAATACCACATCTACTCAACGAGCTTGCATGGGGACGAGAGGTAAGAGCCAAAATTGATGTTGCAGATACGACCGACAAATTCACACTTCTATTTAAACCTCAGTCAATAGATGCAATTACATACCCACTTAAGAGACCACTCTTTATTGCCATTGTTTCTTCGCATGCTCTCGTGACTTATTTGAACAAGGATGCAGAAACCAAACCTGACGGGTATGTAATCGAATATCACGTTGCAGGAGGTCATAACGCTCCCCCTCGGGGAAAAAATTATATTGACGAAAATGGTGAGGCAATTTATACAGATGTAGATGCACCAAATTTAGAAAAGATTCGAGCTAGTGGTTCACCTTTTTGGCTAGCAGGGGGTTTTGGTACTCCAGAAAAACTTCATGAAGCTTTAGAACTTGGGGCAGCTGGAATACAGGTTGGTTCACTCTTCGCACTGGCTAATGAATCGGGATTCACGGAAAAAATTCGGGCCCAACTCCTTAGTTCTTTAAAGAGCGGGAACGTTCAGGTAGCTACAGATGCATCTGCATCCCCTACAGGATTTCCATTTAAGGTCATAGACATTGATAACTCTCTGTCAGAAACCGATCTTTTCGAATCTCGAACACGAATTTGTGACCTTGGTTATTTACGTTCTCCATTTAAACGTGAAAGGGGCGGTATTGGGTATAGATGCCCAGGTGAACCTTCGGCTAACTATGAATTTAAGAAAGGCGACAAACTGGGTGCTAATAAATCTAAATGTTTGTGCAACGCCCTCTTGGCAGATATTGGTTTAGGGCAAATCCGACCCGATGGTCGAGTTGAGTTGCCGCTCATCACAATCGGTTCTGATTTGGATGGGCCAATTAGATTGCTACAACAATTTCCATCCGGGTGGAGTGCAAAACAAGCCCTTCTATTTATTAAGGAGTAAAGTCCGCAGAAATGTTTTAGGGGGACCAAGTGCTGGCATTCGCAATTATCGCTGCCTTATTAACAGCGCTTCCAGGTCTAGATACCGTGCAGGTTTTGCGCGCAGCGACAGTTGCAGGTCCAAAAACTGCTTATCAAACAATTCTTGGAATTATTGCTGGCGTTTACATTCTTGGAATTTGCGCGGCAACAGGTGTGAGTGCGCTAATTCTCGCCTCAGGTTTCGCCTATCACGCACTTAAAATTGTAGGTGGAGTTTATTTACTTTATTTAGGTATGCAAATGGTTCTGACGGCAAAAAAAGTCAATGCAGCCGTAGTGGTAAACGTTGATTTTAGAGTTGCCGGATTCTGGAAAACATTTGTACGCGCGCTGACAATTACAGTTACAAATCCAAAAGGTTTAGCTTTTTATATTGCGGTCATGCCTCAATTTATTCCGGAAAGTTCTAACCCCTTCCTTGGGGCCCTTGTACTGACATCGATTCATAACGCTGAGGTTCTTATCTGGTTCTCTTTGGTCATTTGGAGTACATCCTTGGCAAAGAACTACCTAAATAAACCTTCAGCAAAGATAGCGATGGAACGAATTTCGGGCGTTGCGATGATTGGTTTCGGTATTAGCTTTCTATTAAATCGATAGCTTTGCTAGGCTGGCGCTATGACTAATCCGAAGCGTCCAATTAAAGAACTTGATCGCAAGCTCGCAAGAATTCATTCTGGTAAGTACAAGCCAACAGATTTTATTCTTGCAGATGCAAAAGATGCTGACATGGCATTCGGATTGCAGGCACCTGCCACGTATTCTGGTACAGGTTTTGGTTCTTCAGGCCCCGGCATTTATCGCACTCGCCAGGAGTTCATTGGACAAATGCAAACTCTCATCGAGCAAGGTCAGCTCGATATTATGTTGACCTCGGTCTCTAACGCCGAGGCACTTGCAAAGAAGCCAGGCAACTTTAAGAAGGTAACTCTTGGTATTCGTGGAAATGATGCAAGCGATATCTGGAGCCAACGTGGCACTCGATATCCAGCATCGAAGTCTCTTCCTTTTAGTTCGGTAAATTTGAAGAAAGTACGTAAGTTTTGCGATTTAGCTCTTTACTCTCTCACATTCAATAATGATGTTGAACATGATTTGCGCACGCTTGAGGATTACAAGAGATTTCGTATTGAAGCAGCAGAGCTTGGTATTCGCCATTTCATGGAAGTTTTCAATCCAAATGCACCGGTAAATCTTCGCGAAGCCCACTATGGAAGCTTCGTTAACGATCACATTATTCGTACCCTTGCTGGAGTAACAAATGAAGAGCGTCCGCTCTTTTTGAAAATTGCCTACAACGGTTACAGCAGCCTGCGCGAACTCGCTGAACATGACTCAACGCTCACCGTTGGAATCTTGGGCGGTTCTTCTGGAACAACTCGTGACACATTCGAACTTCTTCATCGTGCAGAGCAAGCTGGTTCGCGCGTTGCTCTCTTTGGACGAAAAATTCAACGCTCTGAATCACAAACAGATATTGTGCGCCTTTTCCGCCCAGTAATTGAAGGCAAACTAACACCCGCGCAAGCAGTCGAGGATTACCACGCGGCGCTAGCGAAGAAGAAGATTCCTTCAATCCGCTCACTCACCGCCGATTTGAAAATTACAGACAAAATTCTTCTTGGTGAATAATGAATAAGGGAATTCTCTGCGTGGGGACGATTACCGTTGACTACGCCAAGAAAATTGATCGACTTCCGGTTCTCGAAGAACTGGTGATCATCGATGAAGTGACCTTCAGTAACGGTGGTCCAGGCCTGAATATTGCTTTTGATCTCCGCCAACTTGATTCATCTCTTGAAGTTGAAGCTATTGGTTGTATAGGCAATGACTCTAACGGCCAGTACATAATGGATCGAACATCAGCAATCGGTATAAAGAACACAAGAATGCAAAGAAGCCCTGAAAGTCTTACTTGTTTCACCGATGCAATGACGCTCAATTCAAATGGTCGACGTACCTTCTTCCACCATCCAGGATCAAATAATGATCTCGACCTAGATGCAATTGATTTGGCAGTAATTAAGCCTCGTATTTTGCATGTAGGAGCACCCGGAATCCATCGTAAAGCTGATGCTCATGCGCCTGGGCAAGCTAACCAGTGGGTGAAGATTTTGAAACGTGCGCGCGAACTCGGCATCGAAACTAATCTTGAGATGGTTCATCTCGATGCGGAAATTGAAAAAGAATTAGTACTCCCCTGCTTGCCCTATTTGTCATCGATTATCGTTAACGAATCAGAGGCAGGTTCACTCGTTGATATGCCAGCTAAGGTCGATGGCGCCGATGCGAAAGTTGATTGGCAACTTCTTGAAAACATTGTCAAAGAGCTCATTAGTCGTGGTGTTTCAAAGTTGGCCGTTATCCATAGCCCTGCTGGCGCTGTTGCCGCAGATGGAACAGGTAAGACTTGGCGTCAAGGATCGGTAAAAGTTCCAACAAAGGCGATCAAAGGAACAACTGGCGCAGGAGATGCTTTCGCATCAGGAGTTGTTTATGGTTTACACGAAGGCTGGCAAATTCAGGATTGTTTGAAGTTGGGAGTTGCTACAGCTGCACAGAATATTCAATCTTTTGCCACTGCACAGGATGTAAAACCATTTAAAGAAACTCTCACCGATGCGGATGCCTACGGTTATCGAAGCGTTACTTAGTACCTGCTGCAATCTTCTGGGTAAGGGCAACCCATTTCGATAAAAGCTCGGAACTGGCGCCTGAATCAACTGCCTTTGTAGCCTTTAATAAAGCCTTTTCAATTCTCTGATGCAAAGTGAGCGCGTCTTCCTTGTCATAGGCGGCAATCGCTGCTGCTGCATTTAGGAGAACGGCATCACGAGGAGCGCCTTTCTCACCACCAAAAACTGCCAAGGTAATAGCTGCATTTTCGGACGCCTCGCCACCGACGAGTGCGGATACCGGAGCGTTATCTAAACCAAAATCTTTAGCATCAATTCGATCACTTGAAATTTCACCATTGCCGATAGTCAGTACTGATGTGCTGGTCGCAAGTGTTATCTCATCAAGTCCGTCGTCACCTCGAAAGATAAATCCATCAACACCGCTGTCACTTAATACCTGAGCCATCACCAAGTGCATTCGTTCATTGGCTACACCGATTGCCGCAGCTTTAGGTTTTGCTGGATTTGCAAGAGGTCCCAAAATATTGAAAACCGTTGGGACTCCCAACTCTTTACGTGCAGCGGCGGCAAATCGCATCGCTGGATGAAAAGTTGGTGCGAAGCAAAAACCTATTCCCAGTTCAGAAAAAGTGCGTTCAACTCCGGGACCATCCAAGGTGATAGCCACACCCAAAGCCTCAAGTAGATCTCCTGCGCCGGATTTAGAACTTGCAGCGCGGTTTCCATGCTTAATCACCTTAGAGCCAGCAGCAGCAGCGATGATTGCAGCTGTCGTTGAAATATTTATTGTGTGGGTTCCATCTCCGCCAGTTCCAACGGTGTCGACTGCCCGTTCCTTGATGCTAATCGGTGCGCTGTGGCGATACATCTCTGCGACAAAAGCACCCACCTCTTCAGCGGTTTCACCTTTTGCCTTCAGCGCTAAAAGAAATTCCTTAATGCTTGCGCTGTCGGCTTTGCCATCGAGGATTGTGGCCATAACGCCTTGAATTTCAAATGGCTCGAGATCTAAACCAGAGCTGAGGCGTTCTATATATGAGCCCCAGGTCATCGTAAAACCGTCAGTAAGCTAAACGTTTGCAACAGCTGAAGAACGCAACAAATCAGCAACTGTGTTTGCAAGAGTAAATGGATCGACCGGATGGCTAACACTTGCTTCAGCGCGCGACCATGCTGCAAGCCAAGCATCTTGTGGTCGACCAGTAATAAGAAGAATTGGTGGGCAGTTGAAAACTTCATCTTTTAGCTGTCGAGCAATTCCCATCCCACCTTCGGGAACGGCCTCTCCATCTAAAATAAAAATATCTGCCTTAAAAATACCGTCAACGTTTTTGCGATCTACATATTGACGAAGGGCTGGACCCGTCGCAAACTCATGCACCACATGTTCAGGCAAATCCCCAGCGACTTTCTTACCGAGCGCGTTAACAATTGCCAAGCGAACCGAAGAATCATCGGAATAAACGACGATTGAAAGCTTTCTGACCTGGTCCATGGTGAGAAGTCTAATCAAGAACTACTCATTTTTTACACGCAAATTTGCTCCTTAAGATGCCTTCCGGCAAGTGACCTGTTTCACCCCAGATAGCTGGCAAATGTTCTGATCTTTGGAGGTAACAAATAGGCCTTTAGGGGTATTTTCGGGAATACTTGCCCGCATGACCAGCACCGGTATTGCCAGCCCGCACAAGATCACCCGACCAAACCTGGTCGCTGTGGGAACAATCGTTTGGCTCTCCAGCGAGCTAATGTTTTTCGCTGCACTCTTTGCAATGTACTTCACTACGCGCGCGGTTCAGGGTCCATCTATTTGGGCGCTATACACCGATGTTCTCAACATTAAATTCGCTGCAATAAATACAACTGTCCTAGTGCTTTCTTCTGTCACATGTCAGTTTGGCGTCTTCGCTGCAGAAAGATTTCAAGCAAAGCGCACCGGATCAATTTTCCAAATCAAATCTTGGGGAATGCGCGAATGGTTTTCTCTGACTTTCCTAATGGGAGCTTTCTTTATTGCAGGTCAGATTTATGAATATGCATCACTGACTGTTGAAGGTCTAACGCTTTCATCGGCTGCCTACGGTTCTGTGTTTTACATTGCGACTGGCTTTCACGGTCTACACGTGACAGGCGGACTTATCGCCTTCCTTATAGTTTTGGTTCGCGTCACTAAAGCCCGTCGATTTACCCATCAACAAGCCACAACTGCAATTGTTGTTTCTTACTACTGGCACTTTGTTGACGTGGTTTGGATTGCACTCTTCTCAGCTATCTACTTGATTAAGTGAAAGGAAAGAAGTGAAACGTCTTTCTCGTTTGCGCCGGCATAAAGCCGCAGGTCCATTGCTCCTGCTCTTTGCACTCTTTACGATTGGCACAACTTTCCAAATAGCTGATGCAACAACTACTCCACCTCTAACTGCAGAAGCCCGAAGTGCGGCAATTGAAGAGGGTAAGCAAATTTTTCTCAAGGGCTGCTCTTCATGCCACGGGCTAAACGCTGAAGGTGGCGCAATAGCTCCATCACTTATAGGCGTTGGTGCTGCTTCTGTTGATTTCCAGGTTGGTACAGGTCGCATGCCAATGGCAGATATGAGCACGCAAGCAATGCGCAAGAAGCCTGTCTATAACGAAGAACAAGTACACGCCCTTGCACTTTACGTCGCTTCTCTTGCACCAGGACCAGAAATTCCAGCAGAGAGCGTTCTAAATTACGAACGTGATGGAAGTGCAGCACAAGGTGGCGAACTTTTCCGTACTAACTGCGCAATGTGTCATAACTTTGCTGCACAAGGCGGGGCTCTAACCCAGGGTAAATATGCACCGACGCTTATGGGCGTTGAAGCAAAACACATTTATGAAGCGATGATCACTGGCCCACAATCAATGCCAGTCTTTTCTGATAAAACTATTACTCCTGAAGAGAAGTTATCAATTATCAAATGGATTAAAGCTGCAGAAGCCGAACCACAGTTGGGCGGTGCTTCCCTTGGACGCGTTGGTCCTGTAACTGAAGGCTTACTTGTATGGACACTTGGTCTCGGACTGCTCATTGGTGTTGCAGTCTGGCTGGCAACGAAGGCGAGATAGTAAATATGTCTAATGAAATCGAAGCCATAAAAGATCCAGGACTTCCTGCACACGTTCATCGTGCTGCAGATACTGATCCAAAGGCTGCAAAAAAAGCAGAACGCCAAGTCGCAATTCTATTCTTGCTCTCGGCACTCGGAACAGTTCTACTTATTTATACTTTTTTCTTTATCTCCGAAGATACCTTCATCTACTTCCCAGTACTTGGAAACACAAACGCAGATCAACTTTTCCTGGGCCTTGGTCTTGCGGCGTCACTATTCTTTATCGGAATGGGCGCTATTCAATGGGCCCGAACTCTTATGCCCGATGAAGAAGTAATTGCCGAGCGCCATGAATTTCGTTCAGCCGATGAAGATCGCGCCGATTTTGTTGCGACAGTAAAAGACCGAGCTGGGCAAGCAGGTCTTGGTCGGCGCTCACTAATCAAGCGCTCACTTGGACTCTCACTAGGACTAGTAGGAATTTCGCCACTTCTCTTACTTCGTGATCTTGGTCCGCTTCCGAAAGATGATTTAACAAAGACTTCTTGGAAAGCTGGCACTCGCCTAGTAACTGATCCAGGTGATCGGCCAATTCGAGCCGAAGATCTTGAAGTTGGAGCTGTCGCCCAAACGCTTCCAGAACTCATGTCTGGTGAGAAGCGCACGCTCAACAACATCGGCAAAGATGCAGTTCTATTAATTCGTCTGCGACCAGAGGAATTTAATTTGACGGACGAACGTCTTTCGTGGACGCATGAAGGAATCATCGCCTTCTCAAAGATTTGTTCACATATGGGATGTGCTGTTGCACTTTACGAGCAGCAAACTAAACATCTTCTATGTCCATGCCACCAATCAACATTTGATGTAACTCGCGCAGCAAAAGTAATTTTCGGTCCCTCTGCCAGACCACTTCCTCAACTTGCAATTACCGTCGATGCTGAGGGTTACCTCATAGCAAAGGCGCCATTTAATGAACCTGTTGGACCTAGCTTCTGGGAGAGATCATCATGACAGCACGCGAGAGAATTGCCGGCAATGTAGCTTCTTACGTTGATGACCGTACTGGTGCAGCGAAATGGATGAAGAAGAACCTCACTAAAGTCTTCCCCGACCACTGGTCATTCATGCTTGGTGAAATTGCGCTCTACTCATTTGTTATTTTGCTCTTATCGGGAACTTTTCTGACTTTCTGGTTTGACCCATCCCAACGCGAAGTTGTCTATGAAGGTGGCTATGCCCCACTTGAAGGTCTGAAGATGTCCGCGGCTTACGCATCAACTCTTCATATCTCTTTCGAAGTTCGCGGTGGACTCCTCATGCGTCAAATTCACCACTGGGCTGCTCTCATTTTCATGGCTGCAATCGTTGTGCATTTGCTTCGCGTTTATTTCACTGGAGCATTTCGCAAGCCTCGTGAATTCAACTGGATCATCGGCGTCGGACTTTTAACTCTTGGAATTGTTGAAGGCTTCCTTGGATATTCACTCCCTGATGATCTGCTTTCAGGAA
>CAIMUD010000067.1 GCA_903844585.1 uncultured Actinomycetes bacterium
ATTGGATTTCGAGCCAAGTAAAATTGTTCGTAAAGGTCGTTTGCAACCTGGGAAAATGTTCCTTGTTGATATTGAAGCTGGCCGTATTATCGAAGACGACGAGATTAAGGATCAGCTTGCTGATGCAGCGCCATATGGCCAGTGGCTAAAGAGTGGAATTAAGAAATTAGCTGAGCTACCTGCGCGCGAACATATTGTTTATCCACACTCTTCAGTTATGCGACGTCAGCGCGCATTCGGCTATACCGAGGAAGAGCTACGCATTCTTGTTACGCCTATGGCACGAAACGGTATGGAAGCTCTCGGCTCAATGGGAACCGATTCACCTATTGCTGCGCTTTCAAATAAACCACGTCTCATTTTTGATTACTTCACACAGCTCTTTGCGCAGGTGACAAATCCACCACTCGATGCAATCCGAGAAGAATTGGTTACAAGCCTGGGTAGCACGATTGGTCCAGAGCACAATCTCTTAGATCCAGGACCGCAGTCTTGTAAGCAGATTGCGCTTCCTTTCCCTGTAATCGACAACGATGAACTTGCAAAAATTATCAATGTAAATGCCGATGGCGACTTCCCGGGACTCGAGTCATATGTAGTGCGTGGACTCTTTCCTGTTTCAGGAGATGGCAACACACTTCAACTTCGCCTAGATGAAATCAAGAAGGAAGTGTCGAATGCAATCGCAGCCGGTGCTCGCATCATTGTGCTCTCTGATCGAGATGGTGATGCAGAAGATTGTCCGATTCCTTCACTCTTACTTACTGCCGCAGTGCACCACCATCTCATTCGTGAAAAGTCTCGTACAAAAGTTGGGCTTGTTGTTGAAGCAGGAGATGTACGAGAAGTTCACCATGTTGCACTTCTCGTAGGTTATGGAGCAGGTGCGGTAAATCCATATCTTGTGATGGAGAGCGCTGAAGATTTAGTACTACAAGGAGTTATTACTGGCATTACTCCAGAGAAGGCCGTCTATAACGTAATCAAGAGCCTCGGCAAGGGTGTTCTAAAAGTTATGTCGAAGATGGGTATTTCTACGATTGCTTCTTACACAGGGGCACAAGTTTTTGAAGCCATCGGACTTTCACAGGATGTAGTAGACGAGTATTTTGTTGGCACAACTTCCAGGCTTGGTGGCGTAAGTATGGACGTCATTGCGGAAGAGACAATTAAGCGCCATCACATTGCATACCCACCTGGGGGAGAAGTTCCTGGAACAAAGCGACTTCCTATTGGAGGGGAATATCAATGGCGCCGAGATGGCGAACCACACCTCTTTAATCCTGAGACTGTCTTTGCGCTGCAACATTCAACTCGCAATAAGCGATATGACATCTTTAAGCGTTACACAAGTAAGGTCGATGAGCAGAGCAAGGAGCTCATGACTCTTCGTGGGTTGTTTAAATTCAAAGAGGGAGCACGTCCATCAATTGCAATCGATGAAGTCGAATCGATTTCAGAGATTGTGAAGCGATTCTCGACGGGCGCTATGTCTTATGGCTCTGTTTCACAAGAGGTGCACGAAACTCTTGCAATTGCGATGAACCGCCTCGGTGGCAAATCTAATACTGGAGAAGGCGGCGAAGATCCTGCACGTTTTGTTCCCCTGGCTAACGGAGATTCAAAACGTAGTGCGATTAAACAAGTTGCTTCTGGACGTTTCGGCGTTACAAGTAATTACCTGGTAAATGCCGACGATATCCAGATCAAAATCGCACAAGGAGCAAAGCCAGGTGAAGGCGGTCAGCTTCCTGGAAATAAGGTTTATCCGTGGGTTGCAAAGGTCCGGTATTCAACTCCGGGCGTTGGACTTATTTCACCACCGCCTCACCACGATATCTATTCAATCGAAGATCTTGCGCAGTTAATTCACGATTTAAAGAATGCGAATAAGAATGCGCGTATTCACGTTAAGTTAGTTGCAGAAGTTGGTGTTGGAACAGTTGCTGCAGGTGTCAGTAAGGCACATGCAGATGTCGTTTTGATTTCAGGACATGATGGTGGAACAGGTGCTTCACCTCTGACATCACTTAAGCATGCTGGCGCACCATGGGAGTTAGGTCTTGCAGAGACTCAACAAACACTTCTTCTAAATAATCTGCGCGATCGAATTGTTGTGCAGACAGATGGTCAGTTAAAGACCGGTCGCGATGTTGTTATAGCTGCCCTCCTTGGCGCAGAAGAATACGGATTTGCGACTGCGCCCCTCGTTGTTTCTGGATGCATCATGATGCGCGTCTGCCATTTGGATACATGTCCAGTAGGAGTTGCTACGCAGAACCCCGAACTCCGTGCGCGTTTTTCTGGCAAGCCCGAGTTTGTAGAAACTTTCTTCGAATACATCGCTGAAGAAGTTCGCGAAATTCTTGCTGAGCTTGGTTTCAAAACACTTAAAGAAGCAATTGGCCATGTTGAGTATTTGGATACAAGAGATGCAGTCAGCCACTGGAAGGCAAGTGGCTTAGATCTTTCTCCGCTACTTGTGCGCCCAGATGTGGATTCACCACTTTTCAACACAACAACTCAAGATCACGGACTTGCTGCCGCGCTTGATAACGAACTTATTAAACTTGCAGCCCCTGCTCTAGAAAAGGGCGAAGCAGTTCGGATCGATGTTCCTGTTCGCAATGTAAATCGCACTGTGGGAACAATGCTTGGCGCAGAAGTAACTCGTCGCTATGGGGGAGACGGACTTCCTGAAGGAACCATCGATGTAACTCTCCATGGTTCTGCAGGACAATCACTTGGAGCATTCTTGCCGCGAGGTGTTGCGATTCGTTTATACGGAGATAGCAATGACTACGTGGGTAAAGGAATTTCTGGTGGTCGTGTTGTTGTTCGCCCTGACGAACGTGCGACATTTAAGTCAGAAGAAAATGTCATCGCCGGAAACGTTATTGGTTACGGATCAACATCCGGGCAGATTTATATTCGAGGACTTGTAGGGGAGCGCTTTTGCGTTCGTAACTCTGGCGCTATTGCGGTAGTTGAAGGCGTTGGTGACCACGGATGTGAATACATGAC
>CAIMUD010000068.1 GCA_903844585.1 uncultured Actinomycetes bacterium
TTAAATTTCTCATTTTTTCTTATTTGTTTTTGATGTAAAAGCTCGGTCCATCAGCTCTTGAATAACTAAGGTCGCATCTCCCTTGGCGCGATAGAGATTTTCTTCTGCGCTCTTTAAAAGAGCTTCTGCAGTTGTTTTAGTGACAGTGCCAACTAATGGACCATACTTCTTTGAGAAAATCGTGTGAGCCAACTGGCCAATTGCATCCGCCAACTCTCCGCGGGCTTCTTCTAAGGAAGGTTCAGGGCGCGCTGTAACAGAGGAGAAATTGAGAAGGGCTGGTCGCTCAGATTTCATTCGAGCAATTACCTGACTCAAATCGCTATTGGCGCTTTCGGGGGACATGGAGACATTCTTGCATCCTGATACCGTTAGGCGCTATGGCGAGGAAAAATTTGAGATTTCTGAAGCGATCCTTCGCCATAACCTTATCTTTTACGATTTTTGTAACGGGTTTCACAACTCCTGCTTCAGCAAAATCTCAAGTCTTAGTTCGTGCTGCGACGCATTGGGGCAATGTATATGCCGGACCTGCGACTACTAGCCAACAATCTCCGAAGCCAAAGGTTGCTTACCTCGAGAAGAAAGCTAAGTTCATTGTTAAATACAATAATTTTCCCGAGTGGACAAAGGTGCAAGTTCAAGCAGCAATTGATGTTTGGGCAGAGAATTTTGAATCTAAGGTACCAATTTACGTTGAAGCAACTTGGGGTAGATCTTCCTCGTTTAGCATTTTAGGTAGCGCTCGACCGGGAAGTTATTTTGCCAATTTTTCAGGAGCGCCCGATCCCAGCCTCTGGTATCCATCTGCTCTGGCAAATGCTTTGGCCGGTAAAGATTTAGATGGCGATAACCCAGAAATTATCATCACTGTAAATTCATTAGCTAGTTGGTTCAGAGGTAATGGCTCCGGCCCAAGTAAAACTGAATACGATCTGCAATCAGTAATTCTCCATGAGATGGCACATGGATTGGGATTCTTATCTACTGATAGTTACGATGATTTCTTTGGCTACGGATCAATCGATCAACCAACTCCTTATGATGCATATGTTCAAACTGGAGACGGACGTAGGCTCTCTGACTTTCCTTCACCATCACTTGAACTTGGTGAAGCGTTAACCTCAAAATTAGTTTGGTCCGGCACTCAAGGAATTGCTGCAAATGGAGGGGTTAAACCTCTGCTGTATTCACCGAAGAAATATGAAGATGGCTCTTCGGTTAGCCATTTAGATGAAGTAACTTTTGATAGCGCCGGTCGTGATTCGGTGATGTCGCCAAATTTGGCTGCCGGTGAAACTTTTCACGAACCTGGGCCGCTATTGCTTGCAATGATGCAAGATTTGCGAGCCAAGCCACCTGTCGGAATTGCCGTCGGCATCCCTCAAACAGTCCGTAATGCCGAAGCGTTGATTTCAGATTCTGGCGCGATCGTTAAATTCGATCCTCCGGCTAATGCGCGAGCAGCTCAAATAACTAGTTACACAGTGACAAATGTTAAAACTGGCGCAGAAAAGAGCTTTACCAATAGCCCAGCGGTATTAACTGGCTTGAAGAACGGGACGTCTTACACCTTTACCGTCACTGCATCCAATTCCCTTGGAACTTCCGAACCGGTTACTACAAATGCAATAACTCCAAAAGCAGCCTGGAAGCAGGTTGTCATTGATCCAAAAGCGGATGCAAAGAATTTAACAACGGTTACTTTTAATACAAATCCAGCGATTGTTTATCAAGATGCAAATAATGGTGCGCTTAAAGTCGCACTTTGGAATGGAAAGCTCTGGAATAAGTTAACTGTTGATGGACGAGGCGGATCTGCGGGTCGCACCAGAAATCCCATATCAGGAGATGTTTCAGCCTGTGTTAGCGGGTATGGAAAGACGCAAACGCTTCACATCTTCTACGCTGATTCGGTCGATAAAGATCTGCGTTATGCAACTTATGATGGAAAAACCTTTAAA
>CAIMUD010000069.1 GCA_903844585.1 uncultured Actinomycetes bacterium
AGTTCATTCGGACCTCTTCCAAAATCTGGAACCGTTCTTGTCTCACTGGCAGATAAGGATAAGGAATCTGGAGTAGCCAGCGTAAAGGCATTTATAGATCTCGGATTTAAAGTTCTCACAACTGGCGGCACCGCTGATTACCTAGCTAATCGCGGAATATTAACGCAGAAGGTTCGTAAAAATTCTGAAGGTACAGGGCCAATGGGGGAGCGCACTATTGTTGATTTACTCAATAGTGGTGAGATTGATTTAGTGATCAACACGCCTGTAGGACGCGGGACAAGGCAAGATGGTTGGGCGATACGTACCGCTTCGATTCAAAGGTCAATTCCTTGCATAACGACTATTCCAGGTTTTAGCGCTGCAGTTGAGGGAATTAAGGCTTTGCAAAAAGGTGAGCTTGGTGTGCGATCAATTCAAGAGTGGCTGCGCAGCTAATGTCAACCATCAATAGATTTGCCTCGCAATTTGTTGCAACAATTGTTGCTAACAAGCGCGTTGGCCAATACCACCAAATAATTTTGCAGGTCGGCGATATCGTCACTTCTTGCAAGCCAGGCAACTTCCTTGCAATTCGAGTTGGTGGTGAAGATTCACGCATGATTTTGCGTAGAGCATTTGCAATATCTAGAACATCTCACACAGCAAGCTTTGGCGGAACTCTTGAGCTAATCGTTGCGCCACATGGTTCGGGCTCTAAATGGTTATGCGCACAAGAAGAAGGCGTTGAATTAGATGTCGTAACACCACTTGGGACGGCATTTGGTATTCCAACCGAACCAGTTAAGGCGCTGCTTGTCGGCGGAGGATATGGTTCTGCTCCACTTTTTGGATTAGCCGAAGTTTTAAAGAACAGGGGCTGCCGCGTAGATATGTTGCTCGGTGCCAGTACTGGGCAGAAGATTTATGCTCCAATGGAAGGCAAGAGAGCAGTTAACTCACTACGTATTTACACAGAAGATGGAAGCGTTGGCGAACGCGGTCGTGTGACAGATCCAATGTGGGCGATGATTGAAGATGGTGCAGTCGATGTTATTTATTCTTGTGGCCCTATGGCTATGCTCAGGGCCATTTCAGAACTCGCTAAAGATACTGGCGTTGTTCATCAATGCGCCGTTGAAGAAGCCATGGCATGTGGTGTGGGTATTTGCATGACTTGCGTATTGCCAGTCAAGAATGAAGACGGGTCAACATCAATGTTGCGTTCGTGCATTGATGGTCCGGTTATGGATGGTTCAGTGGTGCAATGGGATTTGGTTGGCAAAATTCCAGAGGTTACGCAATGAAAGACTTCGATTTCGGAACTGACTTGGGTGGTGCTTGGTTTGCCTCACCAATCTTTACTGCGAGTGGATGCGCAAGCTCTGGCAAGGAACTTGCCCAATTTTTTCCGTTAAAAGAAATAGGAGCCGTTGTAACAAAGTCAGTGATGACTAAGCCGCGTCATGGTAGACCCACTCCTAGAATGGCCGAAACTCCATCCGGAATGCTCAACAGTATTGGACTGCAAGGCCCAGGAATTGATTACTTTTTAGCTAATGATGTTCCGTGGCTTGTAGAACAACAAGCACGAGTAATCGTTTCCATTGCTGGGGAAACTGTTGAGGAGTATTCAACCCTTGCTCGTAAGGTGCGAAGCGCTGCGGGAATTAGCGCACTTGAAGTGAACATTTCATGTCCCAATGTGGAAAATAGAGGCCTTGTCTTTGCATGCGATCCAGAAGCCTCACGTCGAGTCATCGATGGAGTGAGAAAAACCATTGGTGGTGAGTTACCCATTATTGCCAAACTAACTCCTGATGTAACTAATCTGCCAGCGATTGCAAGTGGCGTTGTAGATGCAGGGGCTGACGCTTTAGCGTTAATCAACACAGTATTAGGGATGGTTATCAATTTAGACACCATGCGCCCACATCTCGGAGGAAAAACCGGTGGGCTTTCAGGCCCTGCAATTCGTCCCGTAGCTGTTCGTGCTATTTATCAGGTGCATGAAGCGCTGCCGAAAGTTCCGATACTTGGAATGGGTGGGGTATCAAATGGACGAGATGCTCTTGAATTAATTCTCGCTGGAGCTTGTGGTGTTTCGGTTGGTACCGCCAGTTTTGGCAACCCAACGGCAATTATTAGTATTCAAAATGAATTGCGCGATCTGCTGATTGCTAGAGGTTTCACTTCGTTAAAGCAAGCTGTTGGTTATGCGCACAGAGCGGACGCTTAAGTGAAGGCTCCAATTATTCTTGCCATTGATACGTCGGATTTATCAACGGCGAAAGCCTGGGTGAAGGCAACCCACGAGAGTGTAAGCGTTTATAAATTGGGTCTTGAATTTTTTCTTAATTTCGGGGCGGAGGGTGTGCGAGCTATTCAAGAAGAAGCGGGGGTCGATATTTTTCTTGACCTAAAGTTGCATGACATTCCACATACAGTCGCTGGTGCCGCTAGGTCAATCGCGTCTTTACAACCGAAATTTCTCACAATCCATGCCTGCGGTGGTGAGGCGATGATTAAGGCAGCCGTAGAAGCAGTGCCACTAGTTGATGTAACAGCCGTCACGATACTTACTTCGCTAACAGAAGATGATTTGTTCAAAGTCGGATTTGCGAATAACGCGCTAGAGAGCGCGGTCGCGTTAGCAAAATTAGCTTTCGATAGCGGTGCCAAGGCAATTGTTTGTTCACCACTTGAAGTTGCGGCTATTCGTAAGATGGTTGGACCAGTACCTAAACTCATTACGCCAGGTGTTCGTCCGCTCTCTGATGTTGGAAAAGATGATCAAAGCCGCACCATGACGCCGGCTGCTGCGATTGCAGCGGGGGCTACTTATGTCGTCATCGGTCGTCCAATTACCAGTGAATGGAAAAATGGCGCCTCCGCCCTTAAGGAAAAAGCTGCCATGATTGCATCCGATCTCTTGGCAGTTAATTAGCGCCGGAGAAATTTATGCCTAAGCCACCAGTTCTAACTCCTGAACAGAGAACTGCTGCGCTATTAAAGGCCAAGGAATCTAGAACTCGTCGTTCGGCGCTGAAGTTAGATGTGAAGAGCCAAAAAATTTCGGTCTCCGAAGTGCTTGATTTGTCAGCACGTGATGGGGCAATCGCAAAAATGCGTGTTATCGAATTGATCGAATCAATCCCTGGTGTTGGAAAAGTTCGCGCACAATCGCTTATAACAAAGTTAGGGATATCTTCCTCGCGTAGAATTGGAGGCCTCGGCCCACATCAGCGCCGCAGTCTAATTAAGGAGTTCACTTTGCCGGTGGATACCTCAACGCACGGTCGACTCGTAGTCCTGTCAGGCCCTGGAGGCGTTGGCAAAAGTTCAGTCGCTAAGGCGTTACGTCTTCGCGATGAGTTCTGGGTAAGTGTGTCTGCAACCACTAGAGCTCCACGACCTGGTGAAAAAGACGGCGTTGATTACTTTTTTTACAACGACGAAGAATTCGATAAAGCGATACAGAGCGATGAATTTTTGGAGTGGGCCGCATTTGCGGGAGCGCGCTATGGAACTCCAAAAGCTCCAGTTATGCAATCACTTGCTCGTGGCAAAAATGTATTGCTTGAGATTGATATCGATGGAGCAAAACAAGTCAAAGTGCACCAACCAGATTCGCTTCTTGTCTTTCTAGAACCTCCAACCTGGGAGGAGCTAGTTGCTCGATTAGAAGGTCGTGGGACTGACTCGGAGGAACGTAGAGCCGCGCGATTGGCTCTAGCTCAGGAAGAACTTGCTCAAGCCTCATTCTTCGACAAGACCTTAGTAAATGAGCAAGTGGATTCAGTTGTTGAGCACCTGATACTCTTGGCCACATCGCAGCGTTAAGAACCCACAGGAGTAAAAATGGACGGTATTACAAACCCACCTATCGATGAACTTTTATATAAGAGCGGTTCTAAGTACAGCCTCGTTCTTTATGCGGCAAAGCGCGCTCGTCAGATCAATGCCTATTATTCACAACTTGGTGAAGGTCTTTTGGAATACGTAGGTCCACTAGTTGATACGCATGTTCACGAAAAGCCACTCTCAATTGCGCTACGTGAGATTAACGATGGTCTATTGACTATCGAAAACCTTGAACCAACTGCTTAATTTTTAAGGAAAAATATGTCACGCAGTCGAGAGATAGTTCTCGGCATTGGCGGCGGAATAGCAGCCTATAAGTCAGCTGATTTGTTGAGGCGTCTAAAAGATCGTGGTTACTTAGTCACGGTTGTTCCAACTCCTTCGAGCTTAAATTTTGTTGGGGCTGCTACTTGGGAAGCCCTCTCTGGTCGCACCGTGACAACACAAGTATGGGAAAAAGTCGAAGAGGTTCGTCATATTTCATTGGCCCAAAAAGCAACCGCCGTTCTGATTGCTCCAGCGACCGCCGACCTGATTGCTCGCATTGCCATTGGGAGGGCAGATGATTTGCTAACAAATATTGTTCTTGCAACACCGGCGCCAATGTTTATCGTGCCTGCGATGCATCCAGAAATGTGGTCAAATCCGTCGACTCAGGCCAATGTTGCAACGTTGCGTAGCCGCGGAGTAATCGTTATGGAGCCAGAAGTTGGCCGCCTGACTGGCAGTGATGTTGGGCAAGGTCGCTTTCCAGAGACTGCCGCAATTATCTCCAAGTTTGAAGAATCGCTAGGTTTCAAGCAAGATTTAAAAGGTAAGAGTGTTCTGGTCTCGGCGGGTGGAACTCGCGAGGCGATTGATCCAGTTCGGTATATAGGAAACAGATCTAGCGGAAAGCAGGGTATCGCGATTGCTAAAGCTGCTCACGAGAGAGGAGCTAACGTCTGTCTTGTATTGGCAAATTCGGATATCTCCGTCATGGACGGCATTGACGTGATTCGAGTTGAGTCAGCCGATCAAATGCACACCGCGTTACATGAACGCTTTGCAAATACAGATTACCTATTTATGAGCGCTGCTATTGCAGATGCTAAACCTTCAGAAGTTGCTGAAATGAAGATTAAGAAAGAGAACTTCAACAATATTTCACTCGAAAAGAATCCTGATGTCTTAAGCTCTCTTACAGCGCTTAAGACTAATCAAAGAGTTGTGGCATTCGCAGCCGAGACCAGTGATGATGAGACGGTTGCTGAGATGAAAATGAAGGCAAAGGGTGCTGACATGATCTATCTCAACAACGTCAGCGGTGGTCAAATTTTTGGAGAGGATCAAACATCTGGGACGATCATTGTCAAAGGTGGCGCATCACACAAAGTTCAAGATATATCCAAGGACACTCTAAGCCATCTGCTTCTGGATTTGGCTTCCAATAAGTTAGGTTAATCCAATGTCAAAGCGCCTATTTACATCCGAGTCCGTAACTGAAGGACATCCAGACAAGATTGCTGATCAGATCTCGGATGCGATTCTTGATTCACTTCTCACTCAAGATATAAAGAGTCGGGTCGCAGTTGAAACTCTCATCACTACTGGTCAGGTTCACGTAGCTGGAGAAGTAACAACAAACGGTTATGCAGATGTGATGGGAATTGTCCGGGATACAGTGATCGCAATCGGTTATGACTCTTCAGTCAAAGGTTTTGATGGAAATAGCTGCGGTGTATCAATCTCAATTGGGCAGCAATCTCAGGACATCGCTCAAGGAGTCGATGACGCCTATGAAAATCGAGTTGCCTCATCAGTTGATCCTTTAGATCTTCAAGGCGCTGGCGATCAGGGTTTGATGTTTGGTTATGCATGTGATGACACAAAAGAGCTTATGCCGCTGCCAATCTGGCTCGCACATGAGTTGGCTGCGCAACTTTCGGCTGTTCGCAAATCTGGCCAACTTCCATACCTGCGACCTGATGGTAAAACTCAGGTAACAATTGAGTATGAGGGGGATAAGGCTGTTGCAATCGATACTGTTGTAATCTCTAGTCAACACGCGGAAGAAGTAGATGTTGTAAAGCAACTAACACCAGAGATTATTAAATATGTGATTGATCCTGTTTTAAACAAAATTGATCTTCCAAGAAAAGAATTGCGCACTCTCATCAATCCAACGGGGCGATTTGTCATCGGAGGTCCCATGGGTGATGCTGGTTTGACTGGTCGTAAAATTATCGTCGACACGTATGGCGGTATGGCTAGACATGGAGGAGGAGCTTTCTCGGGAAAGGATCCATCCAAGGTTGATCGATCGGCTGCCTATGCGATGCGATGGGTTGCAAAGAACGTAGTTGCGGCAGGGCTTGCTCGTCGCTGTGAGGTACAAGTTGCTTACGCAATAGGCAAGGCACAACCTGTTGGTGTCTTTGTTGAGACTTTTGGAACTGAAAGCGTTCCTGTCGCAAAAATTCAAGATGCAGTCTTATCTGTTTTTGATTTACGTCCAGCCGCAATCATTCGGGATTTGAATCTATTGCGCCCAATTTATTCAAAGACTGCAGCGTATGGACACTTCGGACGCAAACTTCCAGAATTCACTTGGGAAACCACCACTCGTGTGGAAGCTCTTCGCGCAGCAGTTAAGTAGAGCGTGTAAATAAGTGGCCGAAGTAAAGCCACTTCGCTTGAAAGCCCAGAAGGTTAAGAGCTCGCCTGTTTATACAGAATTTTCAAATTCTTTTGCTCGAGTCGTTGTCGATACCGGTGTATTCCATCTTGACCTGCCTTATGACTATCTAGTTCCCCTGGAATTAGATCACCTCGTCAAGAGCGGTGTTCGAATTCTCGTTCCTTTCGGATCCAGAACCTTGGAGGCGATGGTTATTGACCGAATCAACGGCTGTGATAAAAATAATCTCAAACCAATTCATTCAGTCATTTGCCCCTTTTCGCTTTTAGATGAAAGTCTGATTGCTTTAATTTTTGATTGCGCAAAACGATGGGCTTGCCACCCATACGATTTTATAAAAGCTGCTATCCCGCCACGTGTTTTATCGGCAGAGAAGAACCTTCTTTTTACAAAAACTAAAGATATTGGCTCGAAGAAGGTGGCGCGTAGGGTCTACTACCAGTTCTCACCAGGTGAAGATGAGTTCCACTCACTTTGCGCGATGGCAATGAAATCGGCCAAAGCAGGGGGAGTA
>CAIMUD010000070.1 GCA_903844585.1 uncultured Actinomycetes bacterium
AACTTTCCGAGCTCTGACTTATAAACAAGATCTGGTTGATCAATACGTTGCATTGACCGATTTGTCGGAATGGGCACAACGCCAAGCTTGTAAATTTCGTGAAATTCAGATGCCTCGGTTATCGCCGTACCAGTCATGCCTGAAATAGTTTCGTATAGGCGGAAGTAATTCTGAAGCGTAATAGTTGCAAGCGTTTGGTTCTCGTCTTTGATATCGATTCGTTCTTTCGCTTCGAGGGCTTGGTGAAGGCCTTCGCTATAGCGACGTCCCGCCAACATTCGGCCAGTGTGCTCGTCGACGATTAACAGCTCACCGTTCATTACAACATAATCTTTATCTCGCTTGAAGAGTTCCTTCGCACGAACTGAGTTGTTTAAATAGCCAATCAGGGTCGTATTTGCCGCTTCGTACAAGTTCTCGATCTTGAGTAGTTCTTCTACTTTCGTTACGCCGTCTTCAAGAATTCCAATAGTCTTTTTCTTCTCGTCAACTTCGTAATGAACATCGCGGATGAGTTTGGTTGCAATATTTGCGAATTCGACGTACCACTTGGTCGCCTTATCGGCAGGACCGCTGATGATGAGCGGTGTACGGGCCTCATCAATTAAAATCGAGTCAACTTCGTCAACAACGGCAAAGAAGTGATCTCTCTGTACGCACTCATTGAGTGACCAAGCCATGTTGTCACGAAGATAATCAAAACCAAATTCGTTATTTGTTCCGTAAGTAATATCCGCGGCATACGCTTCACGGCGCTCAGCTGGAGACATATTGTTTAGAATTACCCCAACAGATAGCCCAAGAAAACGATGGATACGTCCCATCCATTCACTGTCACGCTCGGCTAGATAATCATTAACAGTTACAACGTGAACACCACGACCGGCAATTGAATTGAGATAAGACGGAAGCGTTGCTACAAGAGTCTTGCCCTCACCGGTACGCATTTCAGCAATATTGCCCCGGTGGAGTGCAGCTCCACCCATGATTTGAACATCATAATGACGCTGACCAAGTGTTCGCTTTGCTGCTTCGCGTACAACTGCAAATGCCTCTGGCAAAAGGGCATCAAGTGACTCGCCATTTGAATGCCGATTTTTAAATTCATCAGTCTTTGAGCGCAGTTCTTCATCTGAAAGCGGTGCAATTGATGCTTCAAATGCGTTGACTCGAACTACAACTTTTGAAAGTTCGCGAAGAATCTTTCCTTCGCCTGCTCTCAAAATTCGATCGAAGAACGCCGGCATGCTTACCCCTTATTTAGCTATTAGCAATCTAACTTTCAGCAACCCGTCTATCTTACGGGTTTGGCAAGGCAAGCGGTAACTGAGCCGAGAACGTGAAAACCCCCTGTACGCAAGGCCCGTGCGGCTTCACTAAGGGTCGCCCCTGTTGTGACGAGATCATCAACAATTATTACTGATATTCCTGGGGCATTTCTATTGGTAACTGGATATGCATCGAAATTAACAACGAGAGCACCCTCAAGATTTTTTATTCTCGCCGCTGCTCGCAAAGTTGATTGGTCTCTTACTGCACGATTATGCGAAAGTACATCAAGTGGGGTGATGCCGAGTCCTTCAATCATTTTATTTATATATTTTCTTCCACGCTTCCTATATGCGCTAACGCGTGATGGAATTGGTACAAGAAAACCGCTTCCAATTTCGTTCTGAAAGTATGTAAGTGCATGACCAAGGCTTGCGATTATTAAATTATCTGCCACGGTGAGCGCGTCTTCTTTAGACTTCAATATGACCTTGCTTGCAACAGCTGAATATCTGACCGCCGAGTAAATCGGAAAATGTCTTCCTTCTACAACACCTTGAGATCGATATATATGCCTGCTCCAAGAAGCTCTGCATGCTGCGCAAATTTCAATACCGAGAACAGAGCATCCAAGGCACCGAACCGGAAAGATGAGTTCCGAAAGTGAACCTATTGCACGCATCCGGCAATACTGGCGCAAATGATCTATCTAAAATTTAACCACTAAATTTATGTGCATCATCTGGTTCAAGTTTGAGTGGGCGTCCTGTTATTTGCTCACCGGCGATTCGAGGAAGTGTTAAGACAAAGTGCGCGCCTAACCCAGGTCGGCCCCACGCATCAAGTTCGCCGTTATGAAGTCTTGCATCCTCTAAAGCAATCGAAAGCCCAAGCCCGGTTCCACCACGTACACGAGATCGCGAAGGATCTGCGCGCCAGAATCTATCGAAAACTCTGTGCAACGATGTTGCATCCAGCCCTTCACCATAATCGCGAACACCAATTGCGACTTCGGTCGGAGTTTCTACAATCTCAACTTTTACCGGCTTTCCCTCTGCATGATCAAGTGCATTTGATAAAAGATTTCGCATGATTCTCTCAACACGTCGAATATCTGCCTTGATAACTACTTGCTCAAGTTCTGGATCCATATCGATTGAAATTGGGTGGTCCATACCGGTTGAACCGACGTCTGAGATACATCGTGCGATAAGTGGAACTACATCGAATTCGACCGACTCCAATACTGCTACCTCTGCATCAAATCGGCTTACTTCTAATAGATCTTCAAGTAAGCGTTCAAAGCGATCGAGTTGAGCTATGAGTAGCTCGGCACTCCGAGAAAGTGTTGGATCAAAGCCACTTCGGTGGCTGTAAATCACTTCCGAAGCCATACGCAATGTAGTTAGTGGGGTGCGAAGCTCATGAGAAACATCTGACACAAATCTCTGCTGTACTCGAGATAGATTCTCAAGTCTTGATATCTGTGATTCCAAAGAGAGCGCCATCTCATTAAATGAAGTGCCAAGCTTGGCAATTTCATCTGTGCTTTTAATGTCCATGCGCTGTGAAAAATCGCCTTTAGTAAACTGCTCGGCAATTCGAGCTGCATCTCTTACTGGGCTAACAACTTGACGCACAACCAGCCATGTAATGAGGGCTATTAAAAGAATGAGAGCCAAACCTGTTAATAGAAGTGCGCTCGAAATTAAATCAAGGGTTGTTCTTTGACTGGTGAGCGAATAAATAAGGTACATCTCATAAAGACCAGACTTCGGGATTTCAATCTTTCGGCCAATAATTAGCGATTCGGTTTCGACTCCGCTTAACCTTGAAATTGAGGCGTACTGGTAAACGAGATCTTCTTTTTTATTTAGCTCTTTGCGCAATGTAGCCGGTACAGCGCTTAGTGAAACTCCATCCGATGCAAAGTTGTAGATATTTCCTTGGTAGCGTGGATCAGAGAGAATCGAATCTTCAATCTTTAGCAGCACAATATCTTTTCGAGCTTGATTTACTCCAACCTCAGTTGATGACTTTATAACTTGCTTGGTGACTTTATTAATTTGAGAGGTCGATTTATCTTGAACCAGAAGAAATTGATATTGCGCATTAAAAAAGGAAGAACGGGCTTCGGCCAATGACGATTCAAGGTTTACATCTTTTACACCCGATGAAAGTTGAGAATAAAGAGCCGAACCAGTCAGCCAAACAACACCTACTGAAAGAAATACTGTCGAAAGTATTACCTTCGCTGCAAGTGAGTTGCGAAGAAAGTAGCGGATACGGTTCATTTAGGAACCGACGCTCACTCCAGCTTTATAACCAACGCCTCTCACTGTCATGACAATCTCTGGATTTTCTGGATCATGTTCTACTTTTGAGCGAAGACGCTGTACGTGAACATTGACTAAGCGCGTGTCGGTTGAATGGCGATATCCCCACACTTCGCCAAGAAGTGCTTCACGGGTAAATACTCTTCCTGGTTCCTTTGCTAGGGCTACCAATAAATCGAATTCCAAGCGAGTCAGCGATATTTGCTTTCCGTTTCGAAGCACTTCATGCCCAGTTACATCGATTGATAAATCACCAATTGTCAGAAGTGCTGTGACATCTGAATTGGTGCGGCGAAGTCGCGTACGAATACGTGCGATGAGCTCTGATGGATGACGAAATGGTTTGACCATGTAATCGTCAGCGCCAGCTTCAAGTCCACGCACGACATCTTGAGTGTCACCTTTCGCACTCAACATCACGATAGGCACCATTGATTCTTTACGTATTAATTTACAAACTTCGATGCCGTCGAGTCCAGGCAACATCACATCAAGTAAAACAAGATCAGGAGGGTTATTTCTAAACACATCCATCACTTCGTCGCCGCGACTGACAAGATCTACGTCGATACCGGCACCTGTTAAAACGATGCCAAGCATCTCCGCAAGATCCTGATCGTCATCGACGACCATAACTAAAGTCATTAGCTACCGTGCTCCCAAGAGTTCAAATAAAGTTCTTGTGCAGGTGTTAGTGAATCAATGCGACCACCCATTGAACGCAGCTTCAAGCTTGCAACTTCTTTATCAATATAAGAAGGAACATCATGCACACCTGGCTTGAGATTTTTTGCTTCCTTAACAAGGTACTCAGCTGTGAGGGCTTGATCAGAAAATGACATATCCATAACTGAAGCTGGATGTCCTTCAGCTGCTCCAAGATTTACAAGTCGACCTTCTGCGATAAGAAGTAACCGGCGACCATCTGCCATTACGTATTCATCGGTTTGGTGGCGCATCTTTGCATTCTTGCTCTTTGCTTTTTGCTCTAACCACGCAACATCGATTTCGATATCGAAGTGACCTGAGTTGGCCATGATTGCGCCATCTTTCATAACTTTGAAATGTTCTTCACGGAGTACATCGCGGTTGCCTGTAACTGTAATAAATACATCACCAACTTTTGCCGCATCTTCCATTGGCATAACACGGAAGCCTTGCATCATTGCATCTAAAGCTTTTGTTGGGTCAATTTCAGTAACAATCACATCAGCGCCCATGCCCTTGGCGCGTTCTGCGACGCCTTTTCCGCAATATCCAAAACCTGCAACTACAAGTATGCGACCGGCAAGCAAGAAGTTTGTTGCGCGGAAAACTGCGTCAAGAGTTGATTGCCCAGTACCGTAACGATTATCAAACATGTGCTTTGTATCTGTGTCATTGACGGCAATCATTGGAAATGTAAGCGCACCATCTTTAGCCATTTGGTTTAGGCGAATGACACCCGTTGTTGTCTCTTCACAACCTCCAGCAATATTTGGAAGAAG
>CAIMUD010000071.1 GCA_903844585.1 uncultured Actinomycetes bacterium
CGTATTCGTACCTATAACTACCCTGAAAATCGACTTAGCGATCACCGCGTCAATTACAAAGCTAATAACTTAGATGCAGTGCTTAATGGCGATCTCGATGAAGTTGTTCAAGCTCTTCTTGATGCAGACCGTGCCGCAAAGCTTTCATCAACAAACTAAGGCGCACATATGGAACTCACCTTTAAAGAATTTTTGCGAGGCGGGAAAGAACAGCTATCAAAAGCTGGTTTTGCTGAAGTTGAAGCAGAACATTTGCTTGCTCACACCCTTGGAATTTCGCGGATGGATTTGCATAACCCACTCAAAGTAGAAAGTGCACTATCTGCAATCGGAGATATGGCAATTGTTGAAGAGACTTTCTGGAAATTACTCGATCGCAGATGTGCTCACGAACCGCTTCAGTATCTGACCGGTGTTGCATACTTTCGCCATCTTGAATTGAAAGTTGGGCCAGGAGTTCTGGTGCCTAGACCTGAAAGTGAATTGCTCGTTGAAGCAGTACTTACCTATATCGAGAAAATTTCTGGTGAAGTAAGCGTTGTTGATCTAGGTTCTGGATCTGGCGCACTTGCACTTGCAATATCAACAGAAATACCCCGCACGCATGTGATTGCAGTAGAGAAGAGCCCTGAGGCAATTTTCTGGCTCAAAGAGAATGTCTCCTTTATTGATGAGAAAGTCCGAATCCTCGAATGCGATGTTGCAACTGCTCTCGAAGGAGTCAAATGCGATGTGGTTATTGCAAACCCTCCCTATGTTCCGGACTCGCAGAAACTTCCCAAAGATGTTGCAGAGCACGAGCCTGCAATCGCGCTATTTGGTGGAGCAGATGGGATGAAGGCTCCACGTCTATTTATATCTACCGCTAGTCGCTTATTGAAAGAAGGCGGCTTCCTTGCCATTGAGCACCACGAAGAACAAGGGGCTGCAATTGCAGATGTACTTAGCGATGACTTCACAGATATTCTTCTGCATCAGGATTTAACGGGCCGCCCACGATTTACGACCGCAGTGAGGAGATAGCGATGCCACGTATCGACCTCAAGCTTGGCGAGCAGAAGAAGCATGTAACTCGAGCGCTCAAAGAGATTCGCGCCGGTTTTGTCATCGTCGCACCACTCGAACACGGTTATGTCTATCTTGCCGATGCATTTTCTCCATTTGCAGTTCGCGCAATGCACGTGCTTCGTGGAGATGAAATTGGAGTTGTCGCTCAGGTCCTTGCACATAGTTTGGATACCGTTAAAGGAATTTCTCGCGCAATCCCAAGTGATGCGCAGGATTTGTGCAACGAATACTGGCCAGGTCTCTTATCTGTAACACTGCAACCAAGCTCTCTCCTCAATTGGGATCTTGGCGATGACAAGGAGCTTGATTGGTTTAATGTGCGGGTTCCAAAATCTAAATTTGTTCGAGCGCTTTTGAAAGAGTCTGGACCACTGGCAGTTGCAAGCGCATCACCAGCCGGCGCCGAACCAATGCTTAAGATTGATCGCACGCAGGTGAAGGATTGGAACGTTGCGGTGGTCTTTGATAACGGCGCGCTGAAA
>CAIMUD010000072.1 GCA_903844585.1 uncultured Actinomycetes bacterium
AGAACCAGGGCCACCCCAAACCCCAAGGGGGGGTATCAACATTTATTGATCAGGTTCTGTTTGGCCCACTAGCAGAACCCGGGCCACCCCAAACCCCAACCCAAACCTTTTGACAGGCGTCAAAGTCTCACGTGAAACATTACATGAAACCAAAATGGGTGACTGTGACTGTGGGGCAGACATGGCTGTCGAGTTGGAGGCAGGCCTAAATGCAGACCGTGACCCCACGAGTGAGTTCGTTACTGAGCTTTACAAGGGCAGGAATGGTGTGTTCGAAAACGAAGTGGTTTTCAATCTGGCATAAGATGCTGACCCTGTTCTCCGGTGGAAAAGCTGGGGTTCAGCCGCTTGCCCTGAGCTCACAACCGTCGTCATGCGCGTTCTGGCTGAAGGGGTTGCAATCATTGCAACACTTTCAGGGATTCCTGCCCTGCGAGCAACATCAACGACCTTGTCCATGCCTGCTTTCATCCCAAGTGGCACAAATACTGTATTTATCGAGTGTTGGGTCGCGGTCAGGAGGTCAACTTGGCCCCAACCTTCATCACCGTAATTTGAGACGATGTACGGCTTTCCTAAATCATCAAAAGTTTGTGGTGAATCTCCATTCCACATTGATGTCAGCGGAATTCCTGCTTCAAGTGCTGCAACCAATGCAAATGGCTTAAAGGTAGAGCCGGCTAGCGCAATTGACTGGGTAGCATCGTTAAGTTGACGCAATACATAATCTTTTCCGCCATACATTGCAACAATTTCACCAGTTCCAGGTCTGATTGCAACCAGCGCTGTATGTAAATTCTCAGGCGCACCTTTTGGTGTCAGTTTATTTATTGCATCAATGGCTGCTTGTTGTGAGCGTTGATCTAGGGTTGTTTTAATGACAAAACCACCAACAAGTAATTGTTCTTGTGTGTAGCCAGCCTTAGATAATTCTTTCTGCACTGCTTCAATAATGTAACCCTTAGGGCCACTGAGTTGGCCTGAAGTTGTGCGCGGTGAAACTACCGGCAATTTCGCATTTTTAGCTTCCTCTTCTGTAATCCACTTGTTATCTAACATTCCTTGGATGACATACTTAAAACGATTCTCTAAGCGGGCAGCATTTTCTTTAGATAGCGATGGGTCGTAGTAACCCGGTGAACGCAAGATACTTGCGATGACGGCCGATTGAGAGACGGTTAATTGGTTAGCGTTTCTATTGAAATACTGTTGAGCGGCGGTCTGCACACCATATGAGCCGCGACCAAAGTAAATTGTGTTGAGGTAATTTTCAAGTATTTGATCTTTCGTTAAAGCATTCTCAAGTTTGAGCGAAATTACTAACTCTTTTATCTTTCGTTGGACCGTGCGGCTTGAGGTGAGGAATGCAGTCTTTGCATATTGCTGGGTGATTGTTGACCCACCCTCGCCATTGAGTGAACCAGACTTCAAGTTATTAAATAGAGCGCGTGCGATTCCACTTGGGCTAAATGCTCGGTTTGAATAGAACTTGCGATCTTCTGCAGCCATCACCGCATAGCGAAGTCGTAGAGGGATTTTTGCCAGTGGAAGTATCTGGCGGTTCTGTGTTCCGATTCTGCCAATTTCAGATCCGTTGGAGTACTGAATAATTGTTGATTGGCTATTTACATATGCATTGGGATCAGGAATAGAGACGGTAAACCAGGCAAAGGCGAAGAGGGTTGCGCCTGCGACAAAACCAAAGCCAGCAAGGAATATCCCCGCCCTCATTAATGTGGTTTTAATCATTTGCCTAGATTACTAGGTATCCATGCTCACTTCAGTGTGGCGAAGTCTTCATCTTCCAAAGTTCGTTGCTTGCGAGGCGCCTTACGCTCGCGTCCATCTCCTAATAAGTAGGTAGCGCAGAGGTGATTCCAAGAACAGTCGCGGCATACTTCAACAACATAGACAGCAAACTCTCCGAATTCATTCTCCATCTCAAGTAACTCTGCACCGTTCTTAATGCGACCTGAGAACTGACCGAGTTGATCACCAAATGTGTATCGCAATTCAACGAGAGTGTCTTTCTTGCAGACCGGACAATTGCGTCCAGCTTTCTCACCGTGATACTTCGCAGCGCGGATTAGATATGGGTCTGCATCACATGCATCAACTACTCCTCGGAAAAGGGCGAGCAAAGTCGCACGCTTATCAAGTGAATAGTCGATGAATCCTCGCTTAGTTTTCATAGCAGGAGAAGAATAATCCCCTTTCTTTAACTACGCTTGCCATATGACTTTCTGGGAACTTATCCGTGACAGAAAGCTGATGCGTTTACTTCGCGTGCGGTGGTCTGGCCAAATAACCGATGGGTTATTTCAAAGTGCACTTGCTTCCTTCGTACTCTTTTCTCCAGAGCGCCAAGCAAGTGCTGTCAATGCCGCAGTTGCATTTGCCGTTGTATTGCTTCCATATTCCATCATCGGTCCATTTGTGGGAACAATCCTTGATCGCTTTTCTCGTCAGCGAGCGATAGTTTTCGCAAACCTGACCCGCGCAGTAACTCTTATTGTCATTGCATTTCTTATGTTTAAGGGATTCACTGGCGTTGAAATAACAATCTTTGTTCTGATTGCCTTTGGAGTAAATAGATTAATTCTTGCTGGACTCTCTGCGGGAATTCCATTAATGACCACGCCTCAATCTTTGATTTCAGCAAATGCGCTCGCTGTCACTGGTGGGTCTGTCTGGGTCGTAATCGGTGGCGGCATTGGATTAGCACTTCGCCGCTTCATTGATGTGAGCACAAGTGCTGATCACGCCGATGCGCTCTTGATATTGGTGGCATCAGCCGGCTTCTTTATCACCGCCCTACTTGCGACCTTGCTTAATAAATCAGAGATTGGTCCACGTCTGCATGAAATTGTTAAGGGGAGTTTTACTCAAGGTTTTAAGGAGATGCGTGAAGGTTTCGCTTTTCTTGAAAACCATCCAGATGCGGCCCGTGGAATTGCTGCAACTGCAATCCATCGCGGAGGTCTAACAGCGTTAACTTTGACCGCACTTTTACTGGAGAGAAATACTTTTAACAATCCATCTGATAGCGAGGCGGGTCTAGCAGGTTTAAGTGTGACGCTAACTATTGCAGCAACTGGCTTTATTATCGGTGCGTTAATTGCTCCACTTGGAGTTGCACGAGTGGGGCGACATCGTTTTATGAGGCTGGCAATATCGGCTGCAAGTATCAGCGCACTGATTCTTGTCATCGATAGAACTCCAGTGCTATTGGCGCTGACTGCATTTTTTACTGCCTTATGTGGGCAGAGTGTGAAAGTCACCAATGACGCACTTGTGCAATCAAAGATTGATGACTTCTTCCGTGGTCGTGTTTTTTCTGTCTATGACGTAGTAGTCAATGCCGCAATTGTTTCCGGTGCGTTGATCGCTGCATGGGTGCTACCAATTTCTGGAGACTCGTGGCTTCTGCCACTACTGGTCTCAATTTCTTGGGCGTTTGTCGCAGTAATTCTTCTTCGCCCATCAAAATTCTTTCTTAAGGATGCCGCCTAGCTTTCCACCATTGCAGTAGCTCTTGCGTGGCGCGCTCTTC
>CAIMUD010000073.1 GCA_903844585.1 uncultured Actinomycetes bacterium
ACAATGCGCGCAGCGGTCCTGCATGGAAATAAAGATCTACGATTGGAAGATGTCCCACGTCCAACGCTAAAGGAAAACGAAGTTCTCATTAAAATTGCATACAACGGACTGTGCGGAACTGATGCATCAGAGTATGCAAAGGGCCCGTTCATGGTTCCGTTAAGTGCTCCGCATCCAGGTAGCGGACACCAAGGGCCAACAGTGCTTGGACATGAATTCATCGGCGAAGTCATTGAAGCTGGCTCAAGTGCACAAGAGATGATTGGCAAGCGCGTCGCATGCGGTGCTGGCGTCTCGTGTGGACAATGCAAAATGTGTACAAGCGGACGAACTAATTTATGCGTCTCATATTACACTTTGGGGTTAAGTTGGAATGGTGGATTAGCAGAATTTGCTTCCGCACCAAAAGATATTTGCGTGACTATTCCTGACGACTGCATAGACGAATATGCCGCGCTAACTCAACCTTTGGCTGTTGGAATCCATGCTGTTAATCGCGCAGGAGTCGTCAAAGGTGACCGCGTAGTGTTACTAGGTGTTGGAGCAATTGGGTCTTTCGTATGTGTTGCTCTTCAAAAACTTGGTGTCGAGATCACTGCAGTTGATGTCGACCAAAAGAGATTAGATATCGCGCTCAAGCTAGGTGCTCAAAAAGCGGTACTTATTAGTAAAGAAATAACTCCTCAAGAATTGCTGACAGCTATAGGTCATCAGTCTGAGGTTGTATTTGAAACATCAGGTGCACCTGGAGCAGGTGCTCGAGCCTTAGCAATCACAAATCAAGGTGGCACATTAATGTTGTTGGGCTTAAATAAGATCCCACAGGAGTTCCCATTCTATGATGCCGTTTTGCGTGAAGTAACGCTGCAAACAACTGTTGCCCACGTCTGTAAAGACGATATGCCTGAAGCAATTCAGCTTCTAAAATCGGGAGTTGTAGCAAAGCTTTTGACCGACCGAATTGTTAATTTGGAAAATGCCGTCGAGGCATTTGAAGATTTAGTTGCAGGCCGTGCATCTGGAAAGATTCTGGTGTCACCAACTCATGGCTAATGTCGCAATTCTCGGAACTGGAAAAATGGGCGGTGCTATGGCCCGTGAATTAGCAGGTGCTGGCCATGAAGTTTTATTGTGGAACCGTACTCGTGCGAACGCCGATGAGTTGGCAAAACAAATATCTAAACCAAATGTTATGGTTGTTGAAACAGTTAAAGAAGCGCTAATCGAAACAGATGTCGCACTTACGCTCTTTACCGATGGCCTTATAACTCAAAAGGTTCTGCTCTCGGACCCAGAGCTCTTGAAATCAGTAAACAAGAAACTTGTAATCGCTGACATGGGAACAAGCGGGGTTGAAAGTGCTAAAGCTTTAGAGTTGGCAATCACGGCGGCCGGATTGAGGTTTGTTGATGCGCCCGTTTCTGGCAGCATGGCTACTATCGCATCGCATCAGCTCTTGGTAATGGCTAGTGGGGTTGAAGCAGATGTACTTGAAATAACTCCCGTGCTCATGTCTTTTTCTAAGAAAGTTGCCTACCTTGGTCGTGCGGGCGCGGGCCAAGCTATGAAGCTCTCGGTAAATCTCGTAGTTCACTCTTTAAATGCCGCCGTAAGTGAGGCCTTGGCCTTAGCGAAGGCCTCCGGGATCGATGCCAGCTCGGCCTATGACGTTTTCGAAGAGAGCGTCATCGCTGCACCATTCGTTAAATATAAGCGAGCTGCTTTCCTTGATAGCCAGACTCCAGTGGCGATGAGAATCGATACCGTTGTTAAAGATTTGACCCTGATTCGAAGTCTAGGAAGTAAAACTGGCGTACCCCTAACGGCATCCTGGGCCGTCGAAGACTTGTATCGGCAAGCGTGTGTGGCCGGATTTGAAGCCCAAGATATGGCCGCCTTGACTCGCCACCTTAGAAAATGAAATGAAATCGTTACGTAAACCCCTTGTTAGGGTCCAACTGAACTATGTAAAGTCTTAGTTAACTTAGCCACCCGCAAGGCCATAGTCCTTTAATTGATTGGATCATTTGTGAGCGTACTTGAAGCACCTCGTAGCGCAATCCTGAAGCGTTCAGCGCGATTCCAAGTTTCTCGGGGTATGCGCACTATTTTGGGTGCGTTGGTAATGCTTTTTATTATCTCTGCGATTTTTGCGCCATCAAGTGTAAGCAAGGGTGCAGTCCTCGGAATGCTTCCCTTTGCTGCCGTGCTTGCAATCATCGGTTTAGGTCAAACTCTTGTCGTGCAGCAGGGTGGTATCGATCTATCTGTTGCTGGCTCGGTTTCATTAACGGTTGTCTTCGTTACAAAACTGCCCGATCAAAAAGATAACCGCTTGCTTTATGCTGTTCTCGTAGCTTTTGTCGTTTCGCTAATTGCTGGTTCACTTAATGGAATTTTAGTAAGTCAATTAGGAATTAACCCAATCGTTGCAACCTTAGGCATGAGCTCTTTGCTTTATGCCGTAATGATGATTGTCTCTCTCGGAATTTCACATAGAACAACCGTCTTACTCAACAAGATTTCAAGTAACCTGACTCTTGGTATTCCAAACTCAATTTATTTTGCAACTGGTGCGGTAATTGTCACGACGCTCTTTTTAAAAATGTCCGTGGCAGGACGTCGCTTTGAAAGTATCGGTGCCAATGCACGCGCTGGCCGAACCGCTGGTTTGGATGTTAAGCGTCACCAAACATCGGCATACATTCTTGCTCAACTGTTGTACTGCTTAGGTGGAGTTTTGCTAGGTGGAATCTTGACCCAACCGACTGCCTATCAAGGCGACAGTTTGGTGCTTCCCTCAGTTGCTACCGTCGTATTGGGAGGAACTTCCCTATTAGGTGGTCGAGGATTTCCTGCAGCAAGTGCTGTAGCTGCTATTTTCTTGAGTCAGCTCGATCAGTTTGTCCTCTCGTTAAAAGTTCCCTATGCCGTGCGCACATTGGTTACCGCCATGGCCCTATTAGTTGGAATCGCGTTGTATTCAGTGAACTGGGGACTTGTGAAGAAAAAGATTTTAAGTGTTGGGGCAGGAAAGAAAGTGAACGAGATTTCGCATGGATAGCTATTTCTATGCACTCGCTTTCACACAAAAAATAGGTTTCGGCAAAATTGCCGAAAGGTGCGACTAATTGGCCGCACATCTAGGAAAGGAAAAACATTTGACACGCAATAAATCACGCGTACTCAAAGTTGCAAGTAGCATCGGAATTGCGGCTCTGTTGTGCGCATCCAGCGTTTCTACTGCTGCAACAAGCTCAGCCGCTGCCAAGCCTTCCTGGTGCGGACCTAAGAAGATCACAATGGCTTTCACTGATGGTTTCGGTGGAAACAGTTGGCGTCTTGTAACAACTGCTTCAGGTAAAGCAGAAGCTGCACTCTGCCCAAGCGTTACTAAGTTCTACTACGCAGATGGTCAAGGAAGTACATCAAAGTCAATCTCAGACATCAAGGGCTTCGTAGCCAAGGGTGTTAATGCAATCGTTGTATTTGCTGATGGAGCAAACGCAATTCTTCCAGCACTTACATCAGCGTACAAAGCTGGCGTTGTAACTGTTCCTTACCGCGTAACAGTGGGCGGAAAAGTTGGCGTTAACTACAACGCATATGTTGGTACAGACTTCGCCGGAGCCGGCAAGAACTGGGCTGATTGGGCACTGAAGAACCTGCCTGCAGGTGGAAACGTTCTCTTCCTATCTGGACCAGCTGGTAACAGCCAAGGTACAGAAGAGGCCGCTGGTTTCTGGAAAGTTATGGCTTCACACCCAGAGTTCAAGAAGATTGGCGCACAGCCATTCGAAGCAACTAACTGGGATCCAGCTCTAACTCAGAAAGTACTGACTGCTGCAATTGCAGCAAATCCAAAGATTGACTTGATTCTTTCTGACTTCGGTCCTTCACTTGTTGGTGCACTAGATGCAGCAGTGAAGACAGGTTGGAAAGTTCCAGCAATCGCTGCTTCTGACGGAAACGTCCTTGGCTGCTTCTGGAAAGACAACCAAGCAACTCAGCCAAATTTCAAGTTGATGACGGTCTCTACACAAAATGACCACGCTCGTCTTGCTATTGACTGGGCAATTGCAAAGGCAACTGGCGGAAAATTGCCAGGAACTGTCTACCCTTCATACGTCTTCGAAGATTCAGTATCTGGAAAGCCAAGTGCTGTTCAGTGCCGCAAGGATCTTCCAGGCGATGTTTACCTGTCAGCTAAAATGTCAGGTGACGAACAAGCAAAGCTAGGAAAGTAAAGTAGTTAAACAACTGGTTAGGCCGCGAAATGTGGCCTAACCAGTTGTTTTTACAACGTTGCTGATTTCAGAACTTTAATTTAATTCTAATATTTCAATAATCGAAAAGGTGTAATCGTGAGTTCTCATCCATTAGTTCTCTCTAGTATTTCAAAAAGCTACGCCGGAGTTGCAGCGCTCGTCGAAGTTTCATTGACGGCCAAGAGTGGTGAAGTCCACGCGCTATTGGGTGAGAATGGCGCTGGTAAATCAACGTTGATGAACGTTGCCTCTGGAACGACTCCAGCCGACAGCGGAACTATTACGGTTTCAGGCAATGTCATTACACATTTTAATCCCCACATTGCCACCGAACTTGGAATTGCATTCGTTCACCAGCACCCTGCAGTGCTCCCAGATTTGACCGTTGCCGAAAATATTTTAATTTCAGTTCCAGGTAGTTTTCTAACTAAAAATGGTACCCAAGCACAGACAATGCGGACGATGCTTAATGATTTTGGGCTTACCGTAGATCTCAAGGAGCGTGTTGGTTCTTTAACGGTTGCTCAAAAGCACTTACTAGAGCTAGCAAAGGCTTTTGCTATAGATCCAAAGGTTCTAATCCTTGATGAACCAACAGCACCCCTCGGTCAAGAATCCGTTGACTTGTTATTCGATCGCGTCAAGAAAATTAAAGAAACTGGAACGGCTGTTATTTATATTACTCACCGTTTAGCTGAAGTACGGATGATCGCAGATCACGTGACTGTTCTACGCGATGGAAAATGGCGCGGAACTTCAAAAGTTTCAGAGATTACAGACAATGAAGTTTTAACATTGATTGTAGGAAGAAATCTTGACTCTACTTTCCCAAATAAGCATTCGAAGACAACTGCTGAAAAAGTGTTCTTAAACGTTGAGAATTTATCGGGTGAAGATTTTAATGATGTCTCTATTTCATCCAATAAGGGTGAGATCATTGGAATCGCCGGCGTCAACGGCAATGGACAAAGTGAATTGCTGCGCGCACTTGCTGGTTTAAATGAGTTCAATGGCAATGTTGCAATTGGTGGAGAGAGTTTTGGACATGGTGATTTACTCACCAGAACCGCTTACTTGCCGGCAGATCGTCACGGTGAAGCCCTCATGATGTCGCTCTCTGTGCGTGAGAATGCCGCCGTTAACGCACTTAAGAAGTTCAAAAAAGTTTTCTTAATCAGTCGTAAGAAAGAAACAACCTTAGTTTTAGATTCACTTACGAGTCTTTCTGTTAAAGCGCCTTCTATGGATGCCGCTGTTTCATCGCTTTCTGGCGGAAATCAGCAGAAGATTGTTATTTCTCGCGCACTGCTGTCCGAACCTGTAATGATCATCGCAGATGAGCCAACACAAGGTGTTGACGTCGGAGCTCGTGCAGAAATTTATCAAATCTTGCGCAATGCAGCCGAGGGTGGAATCCCAGTAATTGTCGCTTCGTCAGATGCTAAAGAGTTGGAAGGCCTATGTGATCGCGTCTATGTGATGTCGCGTGGACATGTCATCCAGACTCTTGTTGGCCCTGAAATCACTGAAACTAAGATGATTGACGCAGCGGTGCGTGCAACCACATTAAAGAAGCAGGAATCTGCGGCAGCCGAAGCCAAGAGTTCGTCAAGCAAGCTCATGCGTTTTATTAAGGGTGATTTTGTACCACCAATTATTCTTTCTATCATAATGATTGGATTAGGAATCTATATCCAATCAACGAATAATCGCTATTTCTCTAATTTCAATATCAGTTCGATGCTGCTTCTAGTATCGGCTTTAGGTTTTATTGCAATGGGGCAAACAATTGTTCTGCTGGTCGGTGGCATGGATCTCTCGATTGGCCCCATGGCTGGTTTCTTATTGGTTGTAGCCTCATTCTTTGTAAATGATGGAAGAAAGCCACTTGTAATGGCCTTTGCTTTTGTTTTGATTTTTATTGTCGCAGCAGTCCTCGGATCCCTCAATGGAATATTGATTAGATATGGAAAATTCACGGCGGTAGCTGCAACGTTGACCGGATATATCGGTATTCAGGGTGCTAGCTTTTTGCTACGTGAATCCCCAGATGGTTACATCAACGCATCTGTAGCTGGAGCAATTGCAAAAACTGTTGGTCCAATTCCACTCTCCTTTGTTGGATTAGCGATCGTTGCGGTCGTTCTAGAAGTTACTCTGCGGCGTTCTCAATGGGGAATGCGTTTGCGTGCAGTTGGATCAAGTGAAGAGTCTGCTCGTCGCCTAGGTGTGAATGTGAATTTAACTGTAATTGGCGCCTATGTTGCTTCAGCCTTATTTGCCGGTGTTGGAGCAATTATGTTGATGGCAGAGCTAGGCGTAGGAGATCCTGCTCAAGGCCCATCGTTTACTCTCCAATCTATTACAGCGGTTGTTTTGGGTGGCACTAGCCTCCTTGGTGGACGTGGATCATTCGTCGGAACTCTCTTTGGATCAATGTTGATGATTCAAGTTCTCAATGCATGCCTATTCTTGAGCCTGTCTCAATCATGGCAGTATATTTTCCAAGGAACGCTGGTAATTGGTGCGGCAATTATTTATACAAAAACTAGATCATCTAAACGGAGGTAACAGTGAAGGCAGCTCGGTTCCATGGCCAAAAAGATATTCGAATTGAAAATGTGCCAAACCCAAATGGGCCGCTTTCGGATGAAGTTGTAGTCGAAGTTCTCTACTGCGGTATTTGTGGCACAGATCTACACGAATACATCATGGGAGCAATAGTTACTCCAACAAAACCGCATCCTCTGACGGGTGTTACTAATCCACAAATCCTTGGCCATGAGTTTTCGGCTAGAGTTTTAGAGATTGGAAAAGATGTTCAAGATGTAGCTGTTGGCGATCGCGTTGCGATCATGCCTGCAATCGTTTGTGGACGCTGTGAGCCATGTCGAACTGGCCGTGGACATTTATGTTTAAAATTTGCATGTACTGGACTTAGCGCACCAACTGGTGGTTTGGGTGAGATTGCAGTCCTTAAGGAGTACCAAGTTGCAAAGTTGCCAGATTCAATCTCTGACCAAGCTGGGGCTGTTGTAGAGCCTGCGGCCGTAGCTGCCTATGGCGTCGACCGAGTTGGACTAACTGGCGGCGACATTGTTCTTGTAACAGGTGGCGGGCCAATTGGAGCTCTTAGCGCGCTTTATGCAAATGCAATCGGTGCTGCACAAGTAATTATCTCCGATCCTAATCCAGAGCGCGCCGCCTTTGCTAAATCTCTCGGTCTTGGGGCTGTCTTAAATCCAATGGATGCATCTTTTGATGATGCGATTCGTGAAATCACTTTGGGGCGGGGGGTTGATGTCTCGGTTGAAGCATCAGGTTCCACACCTGGCCTTGCAGCTTGTATTACACATACTCGTCGCAGCGGTCGGATCGTTCAAACAGGTCTTCACACAAAACCGGCGACAATTGATGCGATGGCGCTGTCGGAAAAGGATATTTCCCTAATCGGAAGTTGGTGCTACCTGTTAACCGATTGGCCAAGAGTTATTAGATTGGCCGCTTCAGGTAAATACCCTATTGAAAAGCTTGTTACATCTGTAATCGGTATAGATGAGTGTGTAACAAAAGGTTTTGATGTTCTAATTGATCCAAAAGGTGACCAGATGAAAGTCTTGGTGAAAGTTAAGTAAAAATATAAGTACATGCA
>CAIMUD010000074.1 GCA_903844585.1 uncultured Actinomycetes bacterium
AATGAATACATCACAACCAAGTTTGACTATCTTTTCTATTTTGTCTAACCTAGAAGAGCAATAAAAAACGTTGTTTTGAGAAATAAGTGCAGGAACAATACCGTTTTTCTTCAGCCATTCCTGCGCAGGTTCAATGAGATCTCGACCACCAAATTTTTTATCTGCAAAATTGGTCTTATGGCTAACTATCGAAATCTTGACTCCAAGTTTTATGGATAATTCCAAGAAGTCATATAATCCTTCTGCGGGAAGTGCCGAAAGTAGCCCATCCGTATAAATCTCAGATTGATGTTTTTGCCACACTTCGTCGCTTGCTAGACGAATCTTGTCGCGAAGACTCTCCCTGTCAGAGAGTTCCTCAGATAGCCCAAGCTCTTGGCCTATTTTTTTGTAACTTGGTGAATAATCAATAATCGTATTATCAAGGTCAATGCCGATATGTTTAGGCATTCTTTTTTGAACCAGTTTGATTTATAATTTCTTGCATTCTTGCAATATTGAAATACTTCGGATCATTCATCGAATCAGCTATTAGCCCGTTCTCAAAAGCATTCTTTAGTTCGATTATTGCATCACGCACTGTAAATATTGGTTGAAATAACAGCTCTTTAAGTACCCGGTCCGAGGAGATGCGATAGGAGCGTTGATCATCAGATTTCTCAACTTGCAATTCTAAATCTCCTCCGACGACCTCCGAGACTTTCGAAGCTATATTTCGAATAGTCAAATTTTCGCCACCAACGTTGTAAATCCTCCCATTGATCCTAGACACTGGCTGCATCAGCACATTCAGATAGGCGCTGCACATGTCATCAATGTGCAAGTTCGGACGAAATTGATCGCCACCAAAAACTTTAATCACTCCATTCGATATCGCATGATTGGTTAAAATGTTTACACTTAAATCAAGTCGCTGTCTCGGCGAATAACCGCAAATTGTTGCAGGTCTCAGCACTACTGCAGCAAATTCATCGCTGACCCTATCGAGCAGAATTGTTTCACACATTGCTTTATATTTTGAATAGTCAGTTAACGGATTGAGACTTAATTCTTCAGTCACATTTTCTTCTTCTTTTACACCATAAACCGAAGAAGATGAGGCGTAAATGAAGCGTCGGACTCCAGCATCACGCGATTGCTTTACTAAAGGTTCGAATGCATCAAAATTGATTTCTTCCCCTAATTTTGGATTTAGGTCATAGCTTGGATCGTTTGATATGCAAGCCAAGTGAATGACATCCGTGCATCCGGCTACACACGATTTAACTAAAGCTGCATTTCTGATATCCCCGATAACAAGTTCGAAGTTTGGAGATCGTAGATACCCATCAAGTACGTTTACTCCGTACCAACAAGTGTCAAGGACACGCACATCAAACCCTGCGGATAGGAGTCTGGGAATCAGTCTTGCTCCAACATAACCCGCCCCACCTGTAACCAGAACCTTACGGTTGAGACTCTGAGGCTGATCATCAATTGGAATTTGATTCATATCGTTCTTCTCCCAGTCACTTGATTAATGCGCCAATTTGGCGAGATAATTTTCCTTTGTCAATGGTTTCTTGATTTCCCAAAAATGAGACTGCCCATGCACCCACTGAGTTTCCAAATAATCCGATTATTTCTGAAGGCGCGTCTAGCATCGCAAGTGGGGCAGTAACTGAGAGCAATGCATCCCCGGCTCCAACACGATCACGAACAAATGGGGCAAATGCGGGTGCATGCATAACATTGCCCTCAGAATCGAACACATCGACACCGTCACCACCAAGAGTGACTAGAATCTTTTGTGCGCTCAGTCGTTTTTGCAGCATTGGAACGAATTCACGAAGTTCTACATTTCTTCGCTTAGCTTCATGCCTGAGTTCAGTACCATTAAGCGTCAAGAAATCTGCTCGGCTGTATCTATTTACGCTGTTTAAACCTTTATTGCCAGCGTTTGATTGAACATTTATCGCTAGAAATTGCCGTAGATCTGTCAAAAAATCAATTGTTTTGTCAGAAATGAAACCATGTCCATAATCG
>CAIMUD010000075.1 GCA_903844585.1 uncultured Actinomycetes bacterium
GCGTGCTTTCAATGAGCCGCGAGCTCGGCGTGCAAATTGCTCGTGAAGGTATTCGCGTCAATGCTCTATCTCCTGGGCCAGTAAACACTCCACTTCTACAGGAACTCTTTGCAAAAGATAAAGAGCGCGCAGCACGCCGCTTGGTACATATTCCAATGGGCCGCTTTGCTAACGCATCTGAAATCGCTGCAGCGGTAGCTTTCTTGGCAAGTGATGATTCAAGCTTTATTACAGCTGCTAACTTCTTAGTTGATGGCGGTATTTCAGGAGCCTATGTAACTCCGCTAGATATCTAGTACCTATTTAGTTAATTAACGGGCACTACTTCGGCTGTAGCAATGCGGTCGAGGAAAGTATTAACAAGTTCAAAGGCGTTCTGATCGGTAACCGGTTGGAGCGCTTTTGTCTTGGCGCGAAGTGCCTCGACATCTACGCCTTCAGATTCAACTTCTGCGCATCCGCCTTCCATTGCAAGCCATTCATCCAGTACTTCAAGATCAATCTCTGGATGAAACTGCATGGCCAGGGTGCGACCTAATGAAAATGCCTGTACTGCTAAATCCGTGCGGGCAATTTCATTTGCTAGCGGGGGAGTAACCCATCGATCCCAGTGATATTCAAACCATGGACCAGTGCTTATAAGAGAGGTGTCATCACTTTGAATTTCATACCAACCGAGCTCGGCCTTAGGTGCGCGAGAGACGGATCCGCCGAGAGCCTTTGCCATTAGCTGCCCACCGAAACAAATACCAAAAATCGGTTGGCCAGCGTTATGTGCTTTCTTAAGTAGATCTAGCTCTGGAAGTAACCAATTACCTACTCGCTCGCTTTCGTATACGCCGTAAGGAGCGCCCATTGGCACGATGATGTCAAAGTTAGAGAAGTCAGGAAATTCCACGGTGACATTTGGCGTTGCATATTTTTCTTCAGGGATTATTAAAAATCTTTCGATTTCATATCCGCGAGCTTGGAAAGCGCGCCAGATTGGACCGCCAAGTGAGACGTGGTCGTGTTCAATAAAGAGCGCGCGCATGCCCCAACTTTACGCTACCCAACCCGTACCAAATGTCGTACAAGTCTGCTAATCTAGAGAATCTAGAGAAGCGGGCGTAGAAAATGGCCATCACAGCATCAGATGCACGGGCAAAACTCTTTCCTTTAATTGAGAAGGTAAACGCCGATCACAGCGCTGTCGTAATTACATCTAAAAATGGCAACGCTGTATTGATTTCTGAAAGCGAATACGAAGCCATGATTGAAACCAATTATTTGCTGGCTTCCCCTGCAAATCGAGAGCATCTTCTTGAATCGATAAAAGAGGGCGAGGCTGGACTCGGCACCGTATATCAACGCGGGGACCTATTATCGAGCGAGGGTCATTCAAGAACCCCTGCATTAAAGGCCAAGAAAAAAAGTGCTGCCAAAGCCAAGAAGAGCCCGCGCCGATTGGTCGGAAAGCGCGCTAACGCTTAATGGCTAAGCGTTTAGAAACTTTTAGACTTACTCCCAAAGCTGAAAGAGATCTCGCTCATTGGCGTCGCGCAAATAAGGCTTATGTCGAAAAGATTGACAGACTGATCGGTGCAATTATGACAAGTCCGTTTGAGGGAATCGGCAAACCCGAGCAACTCGTCGGCATTCTTGAAGGTCATTGGTCGCGTCGCATCAGCGGCAAAGATCGATTGGTTTATTACGTAACTGGCTCTGAATTAGTAATTACTCAGCTTCGCCACCACTATTGATTGGTGAGTAGGACTATTCAGAGAAAAATCCTTCGGGTACGCTCCCTCCATGCAACTTTATGGCGTCAATGGAGATCGAGAGAAGTTTCGTAAGTTAACTAGCCACCCACAGCAAACAATTGGGTGTGAGTTATTTGAAGCGCTAGATGGCGATATGCGTGCACAGCGCATCTTGCGTATTCGCAATGGCGAGCTCGAGATTGAAATCAACGTTGATCGTGCTTTTGATATTGGCCGCGTGCTTTATCGCGGTATCCCAACTCAGTGGGTGTCACCTGCAGGCTTTCGCCATGCGCACTCATTTACGCCGGGGGCTATCGAGCCAGATGGTTGGGGATGGCTTCGCTCTTGGCAGGGCGGCTTCTTAACAACAATTGGTTACGACCATGTTGGTGGGCCAGCTCTAAATCCAAATCGTCACTTGCACCCAGCTGTAACAGGTGAGCGACGCTACACCGGTGGTTTTGGTTCGCTCTCTCCAACAACAATCGAAATCGTAAACGTTGATTGGGACAAGGGAACAATCGAAGTACAAGCAAAGGTGCGCCAAGCCGCAGCATTTGCTGAGCACCTAGTCCTTACTCGTCGCATCACAATGAACTTCGGAGAAGCAACATTTCATCTTTCTGACTCTGTTCGCAATGAAGGTTTTATCGAAGAGCCAGTACAAGTTTTGTATCACATCAATCTCGGGTGGCCACTTCTTGCACCGGGTACAACTCTTAAGACTTCTGCAACAGAGTTACTTGGATTGATTAAATCTGCAGAGGGATCAGATCCCACAACGATGCCTGAACCAACGCCACTAGATGTTGAAAAGGTTTGGGATTGGAACGCACCAGCTGGTCCGCAGTGGGCAGAGCTCACTAACTCAAATGCTGCAGGTCGCGGACCGTTAACACTTCGCCTTGATTGGGATGGAAAGCAGTTGCCTCACTTTATGCAATGGCGAAATGCTTGCGAAGCGATGTATGTGCAAGGACTTGAACCTGCAACGACTGGCCTTGCTGGTCGCGCTGGCGATAAATCACATGCAGGACCGGCTCCTGATATTGCTCCGGGTAAATCTCGCGAGTTCGATCTGCAATTTACTTTTAAAGGCTAAGCGTTGCCACCAAAAGTTTTTATTATCTCTGGCGCAGCAGCTTCGGGAAAGTCTAGTTATGCCAAGACTTTAAAGAAGCGCGAGAACTTTACGATTCTCGACCTCGATGATCGCCTCAATGAGTTGATTGAAAAAGATCCTGGGCACGTCGAGAAAATCGGTATGGAAGCTTTCTTAAAAGAGATTCGCGACTTTAGGTATACCGATTTGCGCGAGCGCGGTGTTGCACTAGTTGACCAAGGAAAATCTGTGGCCCTTGTTGCACCTTTTACCAAGCACGTGCGAAATATCGATCAATGGAATTGGTTATGCCAACCCTTTATCGCCCGAGGAATTACGCCCGAACTTCACTGGGTCTATGTCGAACCAGAGGAACAGATCAAGCGCCTTGTTGCTCGCGGGGCAAAGCGCGATATTGAGAAGGTGGCCAGTAACTCCAACCTCGAAGCATTTGTGGCATCAAAGGAAAGCTCGGAGCCGATCATCGCTCATGTGAAGGTTGATGGTTCGCCAGCCTCCTAGGCGCATCGCAATGTGAGGGTGATAACGGTTCCGTAACGCTTTGCCTTTTGGCCATATTTCTCTTGACCCCTATGCCTACACAGGGTTGACTACCGATTCTCGCGACATCGATGTCACGACATCGTTGTCAGGCTTGAGCTGATTTCGCTAGGAGAAAGAGAGGCTATTCATGTTGATCATTAATCCGAATCCATGTTTTGACCGCACTCTTACTCTCGGAAACTTTGCACGCGGTGCTGTGATGCGCGGTGAGTCAGCGATATTAACTGCAGGCGGCAAGGGAATTAACGTAGCTCGCGTTGTAAGAGCCCTCAAAGAGAGAGCCACTATTGCAGTATTGATCGGCGAGCAAGATGCCCAGGTTTATAAAAAGCTTTTGAAAGATGAAGGCGCCGAATACATTGCCACAACACACCCAGGAATTGTAAGAGTTGCAACAATTATTTTTGAATCAGATAACCCAACATCAACAATCATCAACGAGCGCGGTAGCGAAGTATCAGCTAAAGATTGGTCAGCATTTGTTGCAGAAATTGCGAAAAACGTAAAGAGCGGCGAGATTGTTTCATGTATGGGGTCTTTCCCAAATGGAATTAACCAGAAATCGATTCAAGAATTGGTCGAAGTAATTCATTCTGTCGGCGGGAAAATAATCTTTGACTCGTCTCCTGAATTTCTTAACTTCGCACTTGCCGCTGGCGTAGATATCGTCTCTCCAAATCTTGATGAAGCAGAATCTCTATTACAAGGAAAATCAGCAGACCTCTTCACTGGTGATCTCACTAATGCACAAGAGCGTTCAGAGAAAGCTGCAAAGGCTCTCCTTGAAAAAGGCGCAACTGTTGCCTTTGTAACAACCGGAGCTGCAGGTGTTGCTGTTGCAACGCAGAGTTCACTTGATTTTGTCCATGGCGTAAAAATCAACCTGGTTAGCGCTGTCGGCGCCGGTGATTCTTTCGTTGCAGGTGTCATGCTCAAATACGATGAATACCGCAAAGCTAACCTTGAATTTAATTGGCGCGACATCGCAGCATTTGGCGCAGCAACTGCGTCGGCCTCTTGTGAAGAGTCTCTTTCAGGTGGAATGAACGTTGCACGCGCCCTTGAACTCTATGACCAAATTTTGATTTCAGAGGGCGCAGCATGAGGAGAAAAGTAACCCTCTCAGATGTCGCAGCACACGCTTCAACTAGCGTGAAGACGGCTTCACGCGTTATCAACGGCGATGAAAAGGTAACGCCAGAAGTTAAGGTTCGCGTCGAACAAGCAGTTATTGCACTCGGTTATCAAGTAGATCTTCTTGCACGTTCACTTCGCAAGGGCGTAGATGATGTTCTGGCAATTGTCGTTCCAACCATTGGCGACAAGTTCTTTGCGACGGCAATTGAAGAGATTGAAGCGGTTGCACTCGATCGGGATACTCAAATCATTATCGCAAGTAACCACCAAGACCCAATAAAAGAGAAGCAGGTCATTCGCCAGCTCGAACAGCGCAGCGTCTCCGGAATGATTATTGTCCCTAACAGCGCTGATTACTCATTTATGAAGTTAAGCCCGACCCCAACAGTATTTCTTGACCGTGGGCCAGATCACTTTGATGCCGATGTTGTACAGGTTGATGACGTATTTGGCGCCCAACTTGCAACAGAGCATTTGATTGCATCGGGACATAAAAACATTGCAGTAGTTAGTGATACTTTTAAAGTTAAGACTTCATGCCTTCGTGTTGACGGTTACAAGGCAGCGCTTCGAAAGCACAAGATTACCGTCGAAGAGAAGTACGTATTTATGGGCGCGGTATCAATGGATGACGGTTCTCGTATTGCTGCCGAACTTCTTCGCAATTCGCCAGAAGTGACAGCAATTTTCTCTTCACGAAGCACCATCACAATGGGAATCCTTCGCGTGCTTCACGAGCGCAATCGCCACGACATCGCACTTATTTCATTTGGCGACTTTGAGATGGCGCAAGTTGTTGAACCTAAGATTTCAGTCATTGATCACTCACCACGCGAACTCGGACGCCTTGCCGCTCTTCGTGTCTTTGCAAAGATTGATGGCGAAAAGTTTGAGCCAGAGACGCTGATGGGGCACCTTTCAATTATTCGCCGTGGTTCTGGCGAGATCCCACCGAGGGAGGTGCTCAGTGTCAATGCTGGATGAGTCAACGTCGGATAACTATTACATCGGAATCGATATGGGTACTTCTTATACCAAGGCCCTTGTCGTTAATGAAGAGGGCGAACACCTAGCAATTGCTTCCTTTAAATCTAAGTGGAGTGGTGCGCGCGCTGGCGAAGCAGAAGGCGTGGCTGATGAATTCGTTGACGCGGCTCTGGCTGCAATCAAGGAGTCAATCGCCTTGGCGGAAGAAAAAGTTGGGCAACCAATTGCAATCGCAGGAATCGGAATTACAGGATTAGCTGAAAGTGGCGTCACAGTTGATCCAAGTGGCACACCAACTGTCCCAGTCCTTGCTTGGTATGACGAGCGCGGTGAAGAAGAAATGCACGCGTTGCCACAGAAGTTTAAAGATGAGTTCATTCGCAAAACTGGTTTGGTTTTCACCGCGCAA
>CAIMUD010000076.1 GCA_903844585.1 uncultured Actinomycetes bacterium
AGGAGGCAAAAGAGTTAGTTGCTGCCGGAATCGATGTAATTCAATTTGATGAACCTGCGTTTAACGTCTTCTTTGATGATGTACGCAATTGGGGTGTTGCAGCACTTGAACGTGCAGCTAGTGGGCTAACTAGTAAGACGGCTGTGCATATTTGTTATGGCTATGGAATTGAAGCCAACATCAAGTGGAAGAACACTTTGGGCGATGAGTGGCGCCAATATGAAAATATTTTCCCAATGCTTGCACAGAGTTCAATTGATCAAGTCAGCCTTGAGTGCCAAAACTCTCGAGTGCCAATGGAGTTAATAGCGATTCTGCGCGGAAAGCAAATCATGGTTGGCGCAATTGATGTTGCCAGCAACACTGTGGAAAGCGCACAGGATGTAGCAAAAGTTTTGCGCGAGGCTCTTAAGTATGTCGATGCCGAGAATTTGTTGGCGTGCACAAATTGCGGAATGGTTCCGCTTTCAAGAGAAGTTGCCAATGGAAAATTACAGGCGTTAGCCGCAGGCACTGCCTTGATCAATAAAGAGCTATTTAGCCAATAGTTAAAGTTATTGGAACAGCCTTAAGAGCTTGGCTTACAGGACAACCATCTTTGGCTGCTTGCGCAACTGCGGCAAAGCCAGCAGCATCAAGTCCTGGAACATCTCCTGCAACGTGTAAACGAATAGCTGTAATTCCTGTTCCTGGAGTGAAATCAACTTCTGCAGATGTGCGCAATTGTGTTGGAGGAGTTCCTGCCTGAGTTAATTCGTGTGACAGCGCCATTGCATAACATGAAGCATGCGCCGCAGCAATTAACTCTTCAGGGCTTGTCAGACCATTTGCTTCTTCACTTCGCGCAGGCCATGAAACATCAAATGTTCCTATCTTTGATGAATTCAAAGTTACCTTGCCGTTACCTTCTACTAAATTGCCATCCCATACTGCAGAAGATTTGCGAGTAGTTGTCATCTTTGTACTCCCCTATAAGAGATTTCGACATTTACCTAAGGCTGGCCTAAGAAAACATCATGATTGTCTAGGCGCGAGTTTAAGTTAGGATTGAACAAATTTCTAGGCCAAGTGGAAGGGTTTATAAGCGCGTGAAGATTTGGACTCAGTGGAATGACCTCACCTTGCCTGCAGGTATGACTCACCTTGCAACCGATGCTTACTTGCCAAGTGAGGATGTTCTCGATCAAGTTGAGTTCTATGTTCCAAGTTATATGCGCGGGATTAAGACCCTGGACATAATTCCTCGAATGAAAAATCTGAAGGTCGTCCACTATTCCCAAGCAGGCTATGAAGATATTCTGGGATTTGTTCCAGATAACGTGATTTTATGTAACGCATCTGGGCTACACGATGTTTCCACATCTGAATTAGCTTTGGGTTTAACTATTGCATCACGTGCTGACTTGCCTCAAATTCTTAATAATCAGCAACGCCAAACTTGGGTTCATAAGCGCAGAGTTGCACTTGCTGACTCTCATGTTGGAATTTTGGGTCATGGCCATATTGGAAAACGCATCGCGGGTTTAATTGAAAACTTTGAAGCAAAGGTCACATCATTTTCGAACTCTGGCCGAGATGGATCAATTAAAGTCTCAGAGTTTGATTCGTATTTGCCATCATTAGATGTGATCATTTTGATTCTGCCTCTGACAGAACAGACGCATCACTTCTTTAATAAAAAGAGATTGCAAGCCATGAAAGATGGAGCATCGCTAATTAATATGGCGCGTGGTGCAATTGTGGATACCGATGCACTTATTGAAGAGCTCAATACCGGCAGAATTCACGCAGCCCTTGATGTCACAGATCCAGAACCACTTCCAGATTCGCATCCACTGTGGTCTGCAAAGAACCTCATCATCACTCCCCATATTGGCGGTGACAGTACGGCTTTTGAACCACGCGCTAAGAAAATGGTTGAGCTACAACTCTCTCGTATTGCACAAGGAGTTGGACCGATTAATCAAGTACACGGTCCAGGCCTTAACGCTAAGAAATAAGTACTACTTAACTTTCTTAGCGCTACCTGCACCGAGGGCTACAAATATTTGGACAAGAGCAAGTGCTACAACGAAGTAGAGCGCCTTTTCCCAATTTGCTGACATATCAAAGAGCAATCCTAAAATAATTGGTGAAGTCGTTGCCAAGATGTATCCAACTGATTGCATCATAATCGAAAGGGATCGAGTAACTGCTGCGTCTTCTGCTCTAAAAACAACTAAGAACAGAGCAAGTGAAAATGTTACGTAGACACCTATGTTGGCCATGATTACCCAGAGCCACAGTCGTGGGCCTGAATCTATAGAAATTGCGTAATATGAAATTGCAAGGAATGCGGAGAAAACGACGAACCCCATCAGGCCCGCCACAAACAAAATCAATCGAAACGGTTCCGGAACGCTCATGTGCAG
>CAIMUD010000077.1 GCA_903844585.1 uncultured Actinomycetes bacterium
ATGGTTTGAAGGTTTGATAACGAGTCCCTCACAACCCACTTAGTAAGTCTTGACCGGTGCATCAGTTTCCTGCTTATTTGCTGACAATTTACAAATGAAAATCTACCGCTCCGTGAATTTAGTCAAGGCTTATGGTTTTGTTTGATAAGTCAAACGTTCGCTAGGGAAAGATTTTGTTATTTTTTCAGCAACTACTTGAGACAAAATTGGGACGGCGGCATCCCAAGTGATTCCATAAACATCACTAAAAGCCTTGTTTATTGTTTGCCCCGCACTCACTCTCTCATCGAGAGCAAAGACGGATTCACTTCCACCAAGAGCGACAAGAGCTTCAACGGTCGCAGCTCCTAAGGAATAGGAGTAGGCCCAATCATCTTGTTCGTTGCATGTTCTTACATCGGCGGATTTTTTTAGATAGGTTTCAATGTCCTTGGGAGTCCAGACTAGTTGAGTAGTGCCGGTCGGATTTAACCCACCTGGCCCAATCTTGTAGGGACCAAAATGCTGCAATGAAAGGTAAGTACTGAAGTCATCAGCGACAACAGCCTGTGACCATTCGGGTTCGCCTTCGGTCATCCAACAAGGTTGATACTCACGGATGTAGCCACCAGGGTGCAAAGCCACTTGAATGGTATGTACATACTCATGTGCTGCGATGTGGACAGCTTGCCTTTCGTCATTTTCATTTAGTGGGCAAACACTTACCGTGACAACTGCAGTAGATATTGAGGGAATACTTCTGGTTGGTTGGCTGAATGCATTTCGCTCAAAATCTGATCGGTCGCATCGGGTTTGAATAAAGACTGAGCCTGCTACAACTCCATCACCAACATCGATACCAGAAATACTATTTAAACTTCGAGTCAGAGCCCATAGCGCATCTGGATGACTTTTCTTTATTTCGGCTAACGTCGCAACCTGTTCTTCAAGCGTAGTAGCAACGAAATAAACATTTTTTGCCCGTATAACATTTGCATAAAGTGCCATAGTTCTCTTTATAAGAACGGTGGCTTTGCCTATTAGTGGATCTGCCTTTGAGGCACCAGGACTTAAATACGATGCAAATCCTTTGTAAACGTCAGGATTTTTTTGATTACGAACCATAGTGTTTTGCGCATCTGTCCAGGCGGCTGCGGAAATATCATTTACTTTGTTAGCAATATTTGCCCACGTTATTCCGTATTTCCCAGTTACTGGGGCTGGCTTAAGTAGTTTTCGTTGTGAGGTTTTTTCCGCTGGTTTCTTGGGGACTGCACCTGGTCCTGGACTCCAAACACGCCAAACTTTTTTCGTTCCTTCTTGCTCGCAAACATATCTTGTATTTGGAGTATCAAAGTAAGCACCAACTTTTGTGCAGGAGCTACCAATTTTTGGAGGGGCTGCGCTAGCGCTGCCAGCAAAGGAACTCGCGATGAAGGTAAAAGCTGCAATCAGTGAAATAGCTTTACGCATTCAGCAATCCAACAGGAGCTTTCAGCAAAGATAAACGACTCGCCCAAGACCAGCCAAAAAAATTCAGGATTTAATAAATGTCATACCCCATCCCTAATACGGGTTGTGGATCAAGATCAATTGAATCCATATGTGGCCCATGAAGGATATGTAGTTCGAGTCCCTTACCTTCCGATCTGAGTCTGGTGGTTATAGTCTTTGGCTATGCGGCATTTTAGAGGAAAACAATTGTTATCAATTACATGCGCGATTTCTCTTGGACTTGTTTTAAACAGTTGTGGAAACAATCAAAACTCTAATTCAGGCACATCGTCCGAAAAAGAAGGATTCAAAATCTATTTTATGATTCTCACTTGGAAAGATTTATATGGAAAAGGCGGTAAGTGCGAAACTGGCCTTGAAGTTGCTGACTATTTTACTTATAACACCTTGGTTGAAATCTTTGACGCATCCACTGGTGATTTAGTTGGCGACGTCATACTCAAGGGAGATAAAGACGATCCTGAAAGTAGAATATGCAAATATGAGGGAACAACAAATATACCTAAGGCAGATAACTATAAATTTATGTTCGCAAATGGAAGGAGCATTACATCTAAATCGTTTGTAGACTTAAAAATTATGGCTTCAGGTAAGGAAATACTAGGCGACTTGGCTTATGTTGATGAATATAAGTGATTAGGGTCAAGAACGGAGATATCCGCATATTGGGTCAAAGGGAATAGTTTGAAGGTTCGATAATAAGTCCCTCACAACCCACTTATAAAAGTGAGCGATTCCGTCGAATCCTGGCTCTCAGTCAATGACTTTGTTAGATAGAAGTAATACTTGATTTCTCATGGATTAGTGAAGCCGAAACAATGAAACGCTTTGGGGCGCTTCCAATAAAATAAAATGGGTAACAAGTACTGAGAGTTAATCGTGCTTCTGTCGTCGGAACAATTACGGTGCGATCATTTGCTTTAACAATCCGAAATTTATCTATTTTGTATTCAAATTTGCCAGTCGAAGTGGTAACGGTTAAGTAATCACCAACTTTTAATTTGCCGAACTGAGAAAAAACAGAATCTCGATGGCCTGCAATTACTGAATTATCATTCACGCCGGGCATGACGCTCTTCTCGTAGTGACCGGCTCCTTTTTTAAGCTGAGCGGTCTGGGTACCTTGATAAATTGGAATTGTTTTATTTAATCGGGAAATTTCTAGAGTCCCGATGAATTCTCCAGTTGCGGTCTTTATGCTTGGATTTGAATCACTGGAACTATTGAAAGAATCGAGTGCCGGGATAAATTGGCTCCCGGCGCTCGATTCATCAATTGCCTTTAACGAAGTAAGGCTGATTGCGATTCCCCCGATAAGAGTCAATATCAACCCTATTCGAATTAAGGAGCGCAATTTCATGGCTCTTACTCAGTTATTAGTCTGCGACGGTATAAAAGACTTCCGCTAATTACTACTAGTCCCAATCCTGCGGCTAGTGAGTTGTAATTGTTAGTACCGGTTGCAGGAAGTGCGCCACCGTCTTCAGTAACAACTGGATCTTCTTCTACTGGAGTAGATACAACTGCATCGGTACACGTGAATTCTTGGGTAAGAACCGGTCCGCCGTTGTAAACCATCATTGTGAAAGATTTCACGGAACTAGCTGGAATCGTGGCAACAACACTGGTAGGTGTCTGAATCCAATCGGTAGTTGCAAGCTGAACATCGCTTGCCCACACGTTAGATATTGTTGATGAAAAATTACCGTTTAAAGTAACTGTATATGCCGCTGTTACTGAGCAATTTGCACTCGAAACAGAAGTAATTTCATCCGCCTGGGCCGTGGAAATTCCGCCCTGAGTTAACACAACAATTCCGATTGCCAAAATTGAAGCATCGAAATAGTTGCGTTTTTTATTTGATTTAATTCCAGATAACATTTGTTTCTCCACTACTGTCAGTTACCTGACGCAATCCCAATTAACAACCGAGATACCTCATGTGTACTCTCTATTTCTGTGAAAGCCGGAAGTAATGAGAGTGCTAGCACTCCCTAGAGTGCCAATCCAAAGGAAATGCCGTCAGCTTTAAGTCTCTTGCTTAGCGCTTCAAAGGAAGCAACAAATTCTGGTGTATTTATTTGGGATTTCCATCTACCGATTGATGCTAACTCACCACTCATCTTTTCCATATGAAAAGCTCGCATTGCTGGCTCATCTTCTATACCTAGAAAGTTTTGAATTTTCTTGTAGGTCTGGCTAGGTTCTATATTTGTAAGATCTTCTAAATTTATTTCTAGAATTTGTCCTAGTGGTATGTGTTTGAGTGAATCATGATCGGCGCGAAGTCTGGTTTCAATCCAATCAATTCCTTCCAGCGCGGTATTTGGTCCCCAGTCTTTCGTGAGAAGAGATGCAATCACATCTCTAGGGTCACGGCGCATAACTATGAATTTCGCATTTGGGTAGAGAGTTAGCAATCGCTTGGCATAGAAAATATTCATGGGCGTGGTTTCAACCCAGAATTTCTCACTGCCTGTCTTCTTTCCAGATGAATCAAACTGTTTAGAGATGAATTGATCCATGAATTCCCGACCAGCATCCACTGCGTTACTTTTTGCTGCACAACCGAAGATTTTTAGGATGGAAGCCAAATCATCTTTTTTGATTCCAACGTGCAAGCCAGGACCGTGAGGTGGTTTGGCATCGATAGTCCACCATTTTTGCCAGAGAAGTTCTTTGAATAACTTATAAGCCTCTGCACTACGCTTTTTTCGCTTTCGGTAGGTGCGGAAATTAAGTATGGAAACTTTCTCGTTCTCTTCAAGGCGCGAATATGGCGAACCGAAAATTACATCGAGCAGCCCCCCACGATTGGCAAGGAATTTGATTTCAGTGGGATTACTTGTTCTTATCTCTGAATGTTCCTTGAGTAAATCTCCAAGAATGGTTGTGCCGCTACGACCGGTTCCTCCAATAAATATCGGTTGCACGCGATTTTTTATATCCACAAATCAATTTTCACACACACTGCTGATCACCAGGCGGTGTATCCACCATCAACTATGAGATCTGATCCGGTCATGTAGTCAGAGACCGATGATGCCAAGAAAACGATACCGCCTTGAAGATCTGTCACTTCAGCCATTTTTTCTTGGGGAATTCTAGTTTTCCAAACTCCCCACATTTTCTTTCCAACTTCAGTTTCTAGTAAATCTTCAACCATGGATGTTTTTGTGTAGCCAGGAGAAATACAGTTAACTCGAACACCGCGGGAGGCCCACTCAGCACCTAGATTGCGTGTCAGTGAGAGAACCCCTGCTTTTGAAATGTTGTAGTGGGTTTGATTCTGCGGATAGTTTGTAATGTGGGCAGAGAGCGAAGCGGTATTAATTATTTTTCCATAGCCCTTTTTAAACATATAGCGGGCTTCGGCTTGAGCACAGAGCCACACCGAATCTAAATTAACACGCATCATCTTCTGAAAATCTGAGTACGGCATATCTTCGCTATCTATCCATTGCGCAATACCTGCGTTATTGCAGGCGATAGTTAGATCACCAAGTCTCTTAACGACCTCGTCAACCATTGCCGTAACTTCAGATTCATTGGTCACATCAGTCTTTATTGCAATCGCTTTGGATTGTGGGTTGCGGGCAATGATTTCTGAGGCAACTTCCTCGGCATTTTGTAGATCCAGATCCACTACTGCGATATCTGCTCCCGCATCGGCCAGTGCGTGTGCAAACGCGCGGCCAATTCCTTGGCCTCCTCCAGTTACAAGTGCCACCTTTCCCTTAAGAGAAAAGCGTTCAAGAATATTCTTCGAAGCCAAAACCCGATCGTCGGACATTAATTAATCCACAGTCACAATGTATTTAATATCGCCTTGACCTGGATCGGCAGCGAGCACTCCAGGAAGATCATCTAAAGAAACTGTGCGAGAAATAATTGGGTCCAAATTGAGTTTTCCGCTGGCGATTAATTCGGCAGCGCGCGCTTGTGTAAATGGATTTATATACGATCCGATGATTCGAAGTCCACGAATGACCAAATCGTAAACGCTAAAGGGCACTTTCTCGTGGCTTGGTGCAACACCCAATACAAGAACCGTGCCGCCAGATCGAGTGATTGCGCAAGCTTGGTGGAAAGTTTCACTCACGCCTGCGACTTCGAATGAAATATCCATATCTTTAAGAATTGCTGTTACATCTTGGGTAGTTGGATCAATGGTGCTGGTTGCTCCCAATAACATCGCAACATCTCGCCTTGCCTTCTGCCTTGTGATTAAAACTATTTCAGATGCGCCAGCAAGCTTTGCGAGTTGAATTACGAGCATGCCCATGGATCCGCCACCGAGTACCGCGACTCTTTCGCCGCCTTTCATCTCTGCCAAGTCCATTCCACGGATACAGCAGGCAAGTGGTTCAACTAAACCTAGGTGAAGTGGGTTAATATTTTTTGGAACAAGGTAGGCCTGGCTCTTAGGAAGTAAGACATATTCGGCAAATCCACCGTTCATGGTTACACCAAGTGCTTCCAAATTTCGGCAATGTGCTGTTCGTCCAGCTTTGCAATGATCGCAAGTGCCGCAAACAATATTGGGATCAACAGATACCAGATCGCCAATCTTAAAATCCACACCACTTCCTACAGCAGTGACTTCTCCACCGAATTCGTGCCCGAGCACAAGCGGCATTTTTGCCGGATGTTCACCTTTAAGGATATGGCGATCGGTTCCACAAATTCCGCATGCAAGCATTTTGATTACTAATTGATCTGTACCTGGCGTCGGAGTTGGAATTTCTTTTACTTCTAATTTGCCTACTTCTGTTAGCAGAACCGCTTTCATAAATGTGAGTATAGGGCTAGCGCCAATCATTGAGAAGTCCTACGATTACGAAGATTTGAAATAGACAATCAACAGAGGGAGCAGAAAATGCCAAATAACAAACCACTTTCGTTTGGCGGTCACGCACTTGTTTGGGCCGGAGATTGGTCTGAAGCAAGTGCGCGCAAAGCTGCGTCAAGTGCAAAGCGTGCTGGTTACGACTACATCGAAATGTTGATGATTGATCCAGACTCTATTGATGTCGCCATGACGAAGGATGTTCTCGATGAGTACGGGCTTTTTGCCACTGCGTCTCTCGGACTCTCCCCTACAACAGATGTAACAAGCACCGATCCTTCAATCGTAAAAAAGGGTGACGAACTCCTTCGCAAAGTAATCGACAAACTTCATGGCCTTGGTTCGACTGAACTTTGCGGCGTTGTCTATTGCAGCTTAGGTAAATATCCAGGACCGGCTTCACCAGAAAATCGTGCAAACTCAATTTCTGCTGTTCAACGACTCTCTGATTACGCAGCCGATAAAGGCATAAATGTAAACCTCGAAGTAGTGAACCGATACGAAACAAACATCATGAACACGGGTAAAGAAGGACTTAAATTTCTCGAGGCAGTTAATCGCCCAAATGCTTATCTGCATCTCGATACATATCACATGAATATTGAAGAAGATGGAATGTCTGCAGCAGTTATAGAAGCTGGTGACGCGCTTGGTTATGTCCACATCGGCGAAAGTCACCGCGGTTATCTCGGCTCAGGCAATGTTGATTTTGATACATTCTTTGGTGCGCTGAAGAAAATTAATTACAAAGGACCGATTACCTTTGAATCATTCTCCTCAGTCGTTGTTGATCCTGCGCTTTCAAATGCGCTCTGTATCTGGCGAAATCTTTGGGAAGATTCAGACGACCTTGCAGCCCACGCCCTCAAATATATGAAGGCCAGATACAACTAAGAGAACCACATTCCACCATCTACAACGATGGATTGACCCGTAATGTAATTTGAATCAGGCGATGCAAGGAACGAAACTGTGGCTGCAACATCATTTGGCTTGCCATGTCTGTGCATCGCAACTAAATCAAGCACTTCTTCAAAGGCGGTACCTTTATCTTGATCTTTGCGGTGCGTAATCTCTGAATCTATGGCTTCCCACATCTTTGTATCGATTACTCCAGGGCTATAAACATTAACTGTGATTCCAAATTCAGCTAGCTCCTGTGCCGCTGATTGACTCATCCCCCGAACCGCAAATTTAGATGCCGCATATGCGCTCTGCCATTTTCCTCCGCGGTGGGAAGATACAGATGCTGCTGCAATGAGGCGACCGCCGCGGCCTTGAGCAATCATTACTTTGGCTGCTTCTTGGTAGCAGTAATAGACGCCTTTTATATTGATATCAACAGTTCGCGAGAAATCTTCATTCGTTGTTTCAACTATTGGTGCCGTAACTGCTATTCCAGCATTTGCAACCATTACATCGATGCCACCAAAAAATTTAGTATGTTCGGCAACTGCATTTTTGACTTCAGTCGGACTTGAAACATCCATGGCGATGGCAAGGCCTTTTACGCCAAGTGCTTCAATCTCTTTTACGACAGCGCTCAGGTCAGCTTTCGCACCCATCAAATCGGTGACGCAGACGTCCATTCCGTCTTTGGCAAGTCTGAGAGCAATTGCTTTACCAATTCCCCGTGCAGCGCCGGTAACCATTGCAGAACGCTTATATGAATTAGATACCTCTGGCATTTTCGCCCCTTCGCATCGGCCATGGCCTACGTTATTGCAAATGCACTCTTTGAGCCACGAAACAGCGTAAATTTATTAGGTCTACACTCCTAAGCACCGTGGTGAAATTTCCTCACGAATAACTTCTAAAGTTCGGGAAGCCGCAACCATGGATATTTCGGAAATCTCATCTCCACCGAATAACGTTTTATTACTAGAAGATGATGCAGATGATCGACTTGCAGTTCGACTTCACTTAGAGCTTATGGGCTTCATTGTTTATGACACACCATCGCCGATAGAGGCAAGAGAAATTTTTGAACAACATGACTACAGCTTGGTCATCATTCATATTGGCCATGATCCGCTTCGCTCCCTTGAAATATGTCGCTGGATTCGAGCCGCATCCACCGTACCAATTCTGATGCTAACCAATAGAGCAGAACTCGTAGATGAGCAGATGGTGATGAGCGCTGGAGCTGATGATTACATTACAAAGCCAATCGAAGGCAAGATTCTTACATCGCGCATAAAGCAACAGTTAAAGCGTGGAGAAACGCAACGTGCGCCGCGTGCAAATATTCTAACGTGGAGTACTTTGCAGATGGATTTAAGTCAGCATGCATTTACAATCGATGGCAAAAGTGTTGCACTAACAAATACTGAGTTTCAGTTCTTGCAACTTCTCATGGAAAATCCACAACGAGTCTTTTCTCGCAATCAGATTCTCGAAGCAATTGGCGTCATTAAAGGTCTCGGTACCGACCATATCGTTGATAGCCATGCATCACGCCTCCGTACCAAAATTCGGGCAAATGGCGGTCCAGAAGTAATCGCTGTTATCCGAAGCGTTGGATTTAGATTGGCAGACCCATTGGCAACCGAGGTTTAATTACTTGGTAATCTAGGAGCATGGAGAACGAATCAACTCTTGATCTTGATCGTACTTCAAGCTTCTTCGAAGAAATCGATGCACAACGTACGCTGCGCTTTGACCGCAGACTTAAAATCAATCGATACCCAACGATTTCGGTTTTAATTGCCACTCTTCGTCCGACTGATTTAACAAGCATACTGAAGCAAATATTTCACCAGACATTGCCTAGTTTTGAACTTGTTCTAGGCCTTCATGGTTTCGAATTGCGTGCTGAACATAAAACACTTATTGCAAAGCTCAAGAAGCGTTCTATCACTGTAGTCGTGGTTAAGTGTCATTCTTCGATGACGCTCGGCCAAGTGCTTACTCAACTTGCAGAAACTTCATCCGGCCAATGCATCGCAAAAATGGATGATGATGATTTATATGGCCCTCAGCATCTACGCGACTTAGCTGATGCGATGATTGATTCGCGAGCAGAAGTTGTCGGTCGCGCCATGAACTATGTCTATCTTGAACCACTCGACATCACGGTTCGTCGATTTTCGCGAACCGGCACCCAAGCAGTTGAACTTTTTAGTGACTGGGTTTGTGGCGGAACGATTCTCGCTCAGCGCTCTGCAGCAGAGGAGGCTGGTTGGTTTGGAGAGGGCAGAAACGCTGTTGATCGATTTATTCTCGGTGGAGTAACGCAAAATGGTGGAAAGATTTGGCGCACCTTTGGAGCTGGATACATCTACCGACGATCAATTACATTCCACACTTATGTCACTAATTATTCAAAATATCTCAAAGCATCACGCGAGCAAGTGGTTGGCATCTGGGAACATGAAGTTTTTGGTACAGAGAGCCCCGGGGGTTCGAAATGAAGCTTGGTCCATACCGTTTCTCGCGTCCTAATGATTTAGAACTGGTTTCAAGCCCAAAACTATCTGTGGCCGTTGTAATCGCCTGCCGAGATGGTCAAGATAAACTCGATTTAACTTTGGCATCTTTGGCGTTGCAGACTTATCCCAAGCCCTTGACGAAGGTATACATCATTGACGATGGGAGTTCGCCTTCACTTGTACTCCCAAAAATTCGCCATGCAAATACCAAAGTCATTAAATATAAAAATGCAGGTCGCAAGTGGGGCAAAACTGCTGCCACTAATGATGTGGTTGCAAAATTGCGAGAAGACGTACTTTGGTTTATCGATGCAGATATGGTGCTTGAACCCGACCACTTAGCTCATCACATGAAATGGCATCATGATGCAGATGACTATGCGGTACTTGGCTGGAAGAGGTTTGTAAAAGAATGGAGCTACACACCAGCAACTTTATTTGCCGAACTTAAAGCTGATGGCTTTGATGATTTGCACACCGAGCACTGGGGTAAAAAACGCTGGGAAGAGCGAATTGACCGAACAAATGATTTAGAAGAGCCGGGAATCGAAGGTTTTAGAGCTTTTGTCGGTGCAACATTTTCATTAAAGCGTTCGCTTTGGGAATCGGTTGGCGGCTACAACGAATTACTGAAAACTGGTGAAGACACCGAACTTGGATGGCGATTATTTTTACAAGGTGTGCGCATAGTTCCTGATCGTCAGGCACACTCTTGGCACTTGGGTCTAACTTCTGTTGAATCCAATAAGGACGAAACCGCCAAACATAACGACCCCATGATTGGTCAATTGGTTCCAGGATTCGCCGAAATCAGAAAACGAGGTTCCCAAATATGGGCAACCCCAACATTTGAAACTCTCATCGATTGTCGTGAATCAACTTTGTCACAAATTCGAGCAATTGCGAAGAATTTCCAAAAACTCGATGAGAACCAAGGTTTTTTTAGACTTCTTGGCCCATGGGATTCTCTAAATGCGCGTTATGCGATTGGGACGGATTCATATTCCAATTTGCGTGAGATTCACAGCTGGCTTCTGGGAGATCCTCAATTCATATTTGAAGAAATATCACACAATGTTAATTTGACTATTGAATCAATTTTGCAAAATTTCATCGTCGAATCTTCAAGCTACTTTTTCTTTGTTGAAGGGGACGCGGCACCAAAATTTGAATGCCTTTCTTTATATACGACTCTTCTAAATACAGGAAATGGGCTCGTTGGTTTTGCCAACAATGAAGATCGCAGAGCCTTTGCCGTATTTGCGCCAGCGTTGGCCCGTGCCCGAAAGGCTGAGGGTGGGCTCTATAAAAATATATCGACCCTCTGGGGTGCGCGGTGGTTTACCAATGACGAAATAATTCGGCTTTATGAGGATAAAACGAAATTTAATAAGCGCCTTATTAGATACATAAAAAATAGAATTAGAAAGATTACGAGTAAAGTAAAGCCATGAGCAAGGTATCTTCATTCAATCGCAAGTTTGCCGAGAAGATTACTTCGGGGGTTGCAACAATGTGGTGCGCTTATGGCTTTGCCGCCCTTGCACTCATCTCGCTACCAGCCGCGCTCAAGACCGGTGACCTAATAGTGATTGTGGCGTGGGTAGCCCAAACATTCCTTCAACTGGTTCTGCTTTCGATAATCATGGTCGGACAGAACGTATCCTCTGAAGCTGTAGCGCAGAAGATCGATGAAACTCATGCTGCATCCCTTGGCGAATTCGAGCTTGCCAAGGAAGCGCAAGCAATTGCAAAAGAAGAGTTATCTGAACTTAAAGAGATTGCAAGCGAGATTCACACAATTTTACGCGATGTAGAAAGAAAGAAGTAGTACTACTTATCTCCTTGGCCGATTTCGCCAATAAGTTTAAAATCACCTGAACCAAGTTGGCCTTGGTTTCGATACATCTCCAGCTTGCTACGAGTATCTGCAATATCAAGATTACGCATCGTGAGCTGGCCGATACGATCGACTGGACCAAATGCTGCGTTATCTGTGCGCTCCATTGAAAGTTTTTCTGGCGCATAGCTAAGTGCGGGACCAGTTGTATTAATAATCGAGAAGTCATCACCACGACGCAAACGAATCGTAACTTCACCCGTTACGGCGGAGGCTACCCAACGCTGCAAAGACTCACGAAGCATGAGTGATTGTGGGTCTAGCCAGCGCCCTTCATAAAGTAAACGTCCGAGGCGGCGACCTTCTGCATGGTAATTCGCAATCGTGTCCTCGTTGTGAATTGCAGAGATTAAGCGCTCGTATGCAATAAACAAAAGCGCCATTCCTGGAGCTTCATAAATCCCACGGCTCTTAGCTTCAATAATTCTATTTTCAATTTGGTCAGCCATGCCTAGTCCATGACGACCACCAATCGCGTTTACCTCATTCATGAGTGCAACGACATCTTTAAAATCTTTGCCATTAATGGCAACAGGGCGTCCCTGAACAAATTTAATCTTCACATCTTCTGATGCAATCTTTACAGATTCATCCCAAAACTTAACTCCCATAATTGGCTGAACAAGTTCGATAGAAGCATCAAGATTTTCTAGATCTTTGGCTTCATGGGTAGCACCCAAAATATTTGCATCCGTTGAGTAAGCCTTTTCAACACTGTCGCGATAAGGAAGTTTATGCTTTGTAAGCCACTGCGACATTTCCTTGCGCCCACCGAGTTCGCGTACGAAGTCAGCGTCTAGCCAAGGCTTATAGATACGTAGGTTTGGATTGGCAAGTAACCCATAACGATAAAAGCGTTCGATGTCGTTGCCCTTATATGTAGAGCCATCTCCCCAAATTTCAACTTTGTCTTGCAACATAGCGCGAACAAGGAGGGTTCCGGTAACTGCACGGCCAAGCGGAGTTGTGTTGAAGTATTGCTTTCCGCCAGAGCGAATATGAAATGCTCCGCAGGCAATGGCAGCTAAGCCTTCTTCAACGAGGAGAGTCTTGCAGTCAACGAGTCTTGAGATCTCTGCGCCATATTCTTTTGCGCGTACTGGTACAGAGTCGATATCTGGTTCGTCATATTGACCAAGGTCTGCGGTGTAAGTGCAAGGAATTGCTCCCTTTTCACGCATCCACGCAACCGCTACTGAAGTATCTAGCCCGCCAGAAAATGCGATACCAACTTTTTCTCCAACAGGAAGCGATGCAAGGACCTTAGACATGTGCTTAGTCTAACCGTTGATTAGTGGCGCAAGTGCAGGTTTAACTTTCCATAGCGCGAGCATTTCGTCATAGCGCGCTTTCTCTGCCGCATCAGCAACTGCTCCAGTCTTTACCGCGCGAATCATTAGATTGCGAGGTGTGTGCTCTCCCCCAACAAATTCAATTGCCTCAACTCGATAACCTCGAAGTTTAAGAATCTGCATACGAAGAGCATCTGTTATGAGATCCCCAAGGCGCTCTTTCATAATTCCATTTCGAGTAAGCATCGACCAAGGCTCTGGGGCTTCATGCATCTGAGCCTGAATATCGTGGTGACAGCATGGCGCTATGAGCGCCAACTTCACGCCGCAATTTATCGCCCAGGCGATTGCATCATCTGTTGCTGTATCGCAAGCATGAAGTGCGATTGCCACATCGGCACTTTGTAGGGTGGTCTCTGAAATTTCCTCAGCTTTGAACTCAATGCTTTTTTCAATACCTAACTTCTTTGCTATCTCGTTATTTCTATCCCTTGAAGCTGTTCTGATATCGATTCCGACAACCTTCACAGGGATTCCTTCCGCCCATAAATATTGGTGAGCAGCAAAAGTTAAATAAGCATGGCCGCAACCAAGATCCACAATCGTCAAGGGTTTATTTGTACTTGGCTTATCAATATGGCCTGCTTCAATTGCGCTATTGAGAGTCGGTACAAGTAAGCGCAGAAATTCTTCGACTTGGCGATATTTATCTTGCTTGCTCGGCTTTATCGCACCGGAAGAATCTGAAATTCCAACCTCTTTTAAAAAGGAATCGGAAGAATCAAGCAAGCGAACTTTGCTACGGTCATGGCTCAAATCTTGATCAAATGAACCCCTGGCTCGATGCACAAGGGCTTCACCTTTTTTGGTGATTCGAAGAGAAATCGAACCATCTACTTTTTCGAGCAAAATATTTGCATATCCTGAATCGAGAAGTTCCTGTAGATCAAAATCTTTTTGCAAATGATTCTTAGTGGTCATCTGGCGACCATCGCTATGTGATACCTGAATTTGGATATCCTCTTTAATTCGTACCGGGCGGATATCAATTCGCTCTGCCGGAGTCTGCATATTTCTACGCCGGCCAGAAAGCACTACACGAACAAGTTTTACGGTGTCGTTAAATTCATTTACCAGCTCAGCAAAAATCTCGGTAAGTGAACTTTGATTCGCAACCATGTGAGCAAATTACCGTAAATCACTCTCTGTTAGGCTTTGCAAATGATTTCAACACAAGCATGGGAGCTCACAATCGCGGCCCTCTCGATTGTTGTCGCCTTCGACTTTGGTTGGGCGGTGCTAAGACGCAATAGCCATACATCCCTAAAAGAGGCCAGCGCTTGGAGTCTCTTTTACGTTGAACTCGCTATTTCTTTCGGAATCTACCTCGGATCTTGGACTGATGGAAAGACACAGCAAGAATTCTTCGCCGGCTGGCTCACTGAATACTCCCTCTCTTTTGATAATTTATTTGTCTTTGTTCTTATTCTTGCGAAATTCAAAATAAAAGAAGAAAGTAAGCAGCTCGCACTACTTTTTGGAATTTTAATTGCTTTAGTTTTCCGAGTAATTGCAATTACTTTGGGAGCCGCAGCCATCGAGGCATTTGAGTGGGTCTTCTTCATTTTTGGAGCTTTCCTGATTTTTACAGCTTACACACTCTTTTCTGAAAGTGGCCATGAAGAAGAAGATGTCAAGGACAGTAAATTTATTGTCTTCATGCAAAATAAGGGTTTTAAGCCATTCACAATCGCACTTATAACACTGGGAATTACAGACATCATTTTTGCCCTTGATTCAATCCCCGCAATCTTCGGACTTACTCAAAATGTTTATGTGGTTATAACTGCAAACGTTTTCGCGCTCATGGGACTGCGTCAGCTCTACTTCTTAATTGGTGGACTCATGAAGCGTCTTGTATATATCGGTAAAGCTCTCTCGATAATTTTGGGTTTCATTGGAGTCAAACTTTTCTTCCACGCAATGCATGCCTACGACATCCATGAGGTTGCGGGCGTGCACCTTCCCGAATTTACAATTGCACAAAGCCTAGGATTTATTGTTTTATCACTTGGCATCGCCACGGTTGCAAGCCTTCTTAAAACTAAGAATTCAGAGCGTAATTAGTCGCTTATAACGACTTTCTTATTTCGGAAAGTTTCGCGACTCCGACTCTTTGACTTTTCATGATGCTTTCGAATTTGAAGTTCGAAATTCTTGATTGCAGCATCAAATGCAGCAAGATCATTGAACTCTGCTGCCTCGGCTCGCATGAGCGGACCTGAGCCATGTGATGTTAAAACTACTCGGTGAGAGTGTTTTCCTTGTCTGGGATTGGCTTCATGCATTATTTCAACTTCTACCCGATCAATAACGACGCTAAATCGTTGCATCGTTGCCAATTTCTCTTCTGCAATAGCTTTAAAGTCTTCTGCGAGATCTGCGTGGCGGACGTGAAAAACTATTTTCATCTCGTTTTCCCTCATTTCCAAGTTTGTGACTCAAGGATGTCACTACTTGAGGTTGAATGTAAGAATTATTGAAAGTTTTTTAAAGTGGCAGAGCCGCTACAAGTGCCGTGGCGATGGCTGCATAAAGTAAGGCTTCTACCATAATCTTTAGAGCAGTTTTGCGATCAGCAGACTTCGAAGCTTTATCTGCAACTCTAGAGATATCCCCCAGCTTTCCAAAATTAAAAGTACCCATAAATCCATATGCTAGACAGAATTTCTTTCGTGATTGCACCCAGCCAATAAATGTCACGGCAAGCGGCGCGAATATAGAAATACGAGCTGAAGCAGATGCACTCGTTGATATGAAACCGATAAAAGTGAGAAGCGACAAAGCAAGACCGATGAGTGCTACTACCTGACGGCGTCTTATCTCACCCTTGCCAATGTTGCATGAACCGGCGACGTACGAGTTAGAACTCACTTACGCTTCTTCAAATTCATCTTCATCAACCCAAGCTTCTGCAGGGTTGTCGTCTTGCTTTTCAATCCAAGATAGGAAGGATCCAACGGCTCTAAAAGCCAGCGCAATAACTGCAAAGACTCCGAGTAAGCGGCGGATTGCTTTCATGCGATAAAAATACTCTCTTTTCTATATTTAGTCTTTTGGAAACGCTGTAGAAATTCTCTGAACTGCTTCTTGTATGAGGTCTGGACTAGTTGCAAAGTTAAATCTGGCGAAAGACGCAAAATCGGGACCATAGATACTCCCCGGATTTAGAGCAACTTTTGCCTTCCCGAGAATCTCCTCCGTCGGGTTTTCCCCTAAATTCATATTGGTCAAGTCCAACCAAGCGAGATAAGTGCTGTGAGGTTTTCTGTACCTAATTTTAGGGATTTGATTCGCAATTAATTTCTCTAAGAGATTTCGGTTTTCATCTAAGTTTTGTAGGACCGAATCCAGCCAAGGTTCACCGCTCTCAAAGGCTGCAACACTTGCGAATGCTCCAAGGAGTGAGGCTCGGTAATGCAATGCCACCGGAAGCATCTCAAGTTCTTGGCTAATTTTTTCGTTCTGCGAAATGATTATTGCGCACTTGAGCCCAGCTATATTCCAGCCTTTACTTGCAGAAGTGATGGTAATTCCCACGGCTTCAGCCGTCCTGCCAAGTGAAAGAAACGGTGTAAATTTCGTTTCACCATAATTCAAAGGTGCATGAATTTCATCTGACAATACAATTACGCCATATTCATTTGCAAGTTCTGCAATCTTTAATAGATCCGAACGTGAATACACTTTACCAATCGGATTATGAGGACTGCAGAGCAGGTGAACCTTTATACCTGACTTATAAGCTTTCTCGGTTGCAGCCCAGTCAATACTCCAGCCAGAGCCATCGGCTTCAGAGTCATTTTGTAGAAATGGAACATCCATTTTTTCGATATTTGTTTCATTAATCCAAGTATAAAAATTTTGATAGACCGGAGAATTTAGAAGTATCTTTTCGCCAGGTTGCATAAAAATGCGAATAAGTTCAACAACGGCAACACCCACATCAGTACCAATGTGAACTTGGCTAGGGTCTAAATCCCAATTCCATCTACGTTTTGCAAAACCACCGAAGGCAGTTCCCATCTCTGGAATATTTCCTAAATATCCCAGATCGGAGTGGGCAATCATCTCGGCAAGAACTTCACGAATTGGTTCAGCTACAGGAAAATCCATTTCAGCGACGGGAAACGGCAGTACGTCTTTTGGGAACGCCCTCCACTTTTCACTGTGGTGAGTTTGTAACTCTGAAAGTTTTGGAGCAGTAACGCTCTTATCGCTCATGGATTTAGTATTTCATTTTTAGGTTTAAGCACAAGTGATACAGAGTTAATGCACCATCGCTGATCGGTGGGTACTTCATACCCTTCTCCCTCAAATACGTGGCCAAGGTGAGATTCGCATTTTGCACAGCGAACTTCCGTGCGGACTCTTGGAGCCAACGAACGGTCCTCTATGAGCAAAACTGCATCCGAAGTCGAGGGTTGATAGAAACTTGGCCAACCACATCCTGAATGAAACTTTGCCTCACTTTTAAATAGCAGTGAGTCACAGACCTTGCACTTATAAACCCCGGCTGTATCGGTGTCATTGTATTCACCAGAAAACGGGCGCTCTGTAGCTCCATGACGCAGCACTTGAAAGGACAATGGGTCTAGCTTCTTAGCCAACTCTTCGTTGTTAAAAACCTCTTTACTCATGGATAGGTAACGCCAGTGCTGGAATGGCAATCGTAACCATTTGGATTCTTGGCAAGATATTTCTGGTGGTACTCCTCAGCTAGGTAATACTCAACGCCAGTATTGCTTTCAATTTCAGTAACGATTTTGCCTATTCCCTGTGAATCGAGGGCGCCCTGATAAATCTCGCGGCTTGCTGCTGCAATCTTTTCCTGCTCTGGCGAGCTCGTATAAATTGCGCTTCGGTATTGAGTTCCTACGTCGCCGCCTTGTTGATTGAGCGATGTTGGATCGTGCATCTCCCAAAATTCTTTTAGGAGTCGCTGGTAGGAAATCTTGGAGGGATCGAATTCAACGCTGACCATCTCAGCATGCCCAGTCTTTCCGGTACAAACTTCTTCATAACTGGGATGCGAAGTTGTTCCACCCATATATCCAACACTTGTTTCTAAAACTCCTTCGAGTTTCCAAAATCTGCGCTCTGCGCCCCAGAAACAACCAGTTGCAAAATAAGCGCGCTCTTGCATCATGTCAGGAATTCTCTCACTTCTTGGATAACCTTGCCTTACTCAAGAGCCCCCGTAGCTCAGGGGATAGAGCACGGCCCTCCGGAGGCCGGTGCACAGGTTCAAATCCTGTCGGGGGCACGCGCTAATAAAGTGCAACAAATCACCCTGAAATTCAAAAACTTATTACGTACATCCTTGTTTAACTGATGAATTAAAGAGATAATTAACTCCTACGCATTAGTGCGTGCAACAAATTTCGATCAATTTGGCCGAACATCACAGATAAATATCTGGGAATGGAGTAATGAGTCATGGACTGGCGACATCAATCTGCATGCCGCGAGGAAGATCCAGAACTCTTCTTTCCCGTTGGAAACACTGGCCCTGCAATTACACAGATCGAAGAAGCGAAGAAGGTTTGTAATCGTTGCATCGTGAAGGATGCATGTCTTGCCTGGGCACTTGAAAGTGGTCAAGATGCTGGAGTTTGGGGAGGACTTTCAGAAGATGAACGTCGCGCACTCAAACGTCGCGCAGCGCGTAATCGTGCGCGCATGATGGAACAGAACAACCATATTTAATAACTGATTTTCAAATCTGAATTAAAGCGGGAATCTCAAGACTGCTTCAGTACCACGGCTCGATTTCTGCAAAACAATTTCTCCACGTAATTCATTTTCTGTAAGGGTGCGCACGATTTGAAGTCCAAGATTTGATGACTCAGCCAAGCTAAATCCATCAGGTAGCCCAACTCCATCGTCTGCAATTGTGATGGTTGCCAAATTAGCCTCTCTATTTAGCCCAATACTTAAATGCGAACCACTTTGCGCCAATCCGTGTTCGAGCGCATTATGAATCAACTCAGTGATAACAAGTGCAAGCGGAGTTGCAATTCGTGAATCCAACTGCCCAAGTGCGCCAGAGCGTTGAATTTGCAATTCAGCCATTCGTGGACTGAGCTCGAGTGCATGAGTTACAAGTCGATCTAAAACATCGTCAAATTCAACCGAAGTTTGGGTACCGCTGGAAAGCGTTTCATGAACAAGTGCAATAGAGGCAATGCGTCGAACCGCTTCTTCTAGGGCAGCACTTGCTGAAGGGTCTTCAATGCGTCTGGCTTGCAAACGCAGTAGAGCCGAGACTGTCTGCAAATTATTCTTAACGCGGTGGTGAATCTCACGAATCGTTGCATCTTTTGTTACAAGTTCTCGCTCGCGTCTGCGCAGTTCTGTGACATTTTGAAGAAGGACAATTGCTCCCACGCGATCGGAACCTGCAACTAAAGGCAAGACTAAAAATTCAATTGTTCCGCCTGTA
>CAIMUD010000078.1 GCA_903844585.1 uncultured Actinomycetes bacterium
AAGTGCGCCGGTGCGCGTGGTGGCCCAGGTACCTGAGGGAGTGATGCCAAGTTCGGCGGCAACTTCTTTATCAATCTCATCCTGCTTGTGAGTTAAGTAGGGCGGCCAGGTGTAGTTCTTTGGGGGAGGCAGGCGATTTTCTTTATCGAAATTCCAAGAACCACCGACTGGTTTATTTCCATCGACTAAAATTCCGAGGGCGATACGTTGGGCGCGATAGAAATTTTCCATGAGAAAAGTTTTTTGTTCGCTGGCCCATTTTTTAAATTGGCTGCGCGGAGTTAAGAAGAAATCATTTTCTACAAAGCTAACTCCGTACTCCTTGAGCGCTTCGTACTGTCTAAAGGAAGATGGCTCGGCGCAGATAATGGGAAGATCACCGTGGGCTTTGGCAAAAGATTTAAGTCCATCAATAGTTGTGGGCGCTTTTTCATAAATAACAGTGAAGCCTGCGCTTTTAAGATCGGCGGCAAAATGGCGAGCAGCTGAAATCAGGAAGTAGAGGCGCTCGGGGTGCCAGGGGCGACCCGTGGTCATGCGAGCGCTTTCGACCATCACGATGAGATCTGTGGCCGGATTGGCCCCAGCAAGTGCGCCATGCTGGCGGCTCAGGTGATCAAAAGGGATATAGATGGCGCGCTGCACGCGTGAACTCTAGAGGCAGAGGGCTGCAAGGGCGCGACACGCGCAAAGCTTCATGCGGCTCATCCTGCAAAGTCTCTAGAAATCCTTTACAGTTCACACTATATGTAGGGGTCCAAGCGGTGAAAACTTCCATAAGTAGTGTTTTTACGGTAGTTTTTGCAAGCAGGCCAATACAGCTAAAAATTAGAATTTCTAGTATTTCGAAGGGAGACACGCCGAAATGATTTGCCCGTTCTGCAGACACGATGATTCTCGCGTCGTGGACTCTCGTCCAGTTGAAGATGGCACACAGATTCGCCGTCGTCGCGAGTGCCCAGAATGTGGCCAGCGATTTTCAACTCAGGAAGTAGCCCTTCTCAACATCATCAAGAGAAGTGGTGCGACCGAGCCATTTAGCCGCGAAAAAGTTTTGGTCGGCGTGCGCAAGGCATGCCAGGGAAGACCGGTAAATGAAGATGATTTGGTTTTGCTAGCTCAGCGCGTTGAGGAGACTCTTCGCTCTACTGGCCAGGCCGAGATCGAGGCACAGGAAGTGGGGCTAGCAATTCTTGCGCCACTCCGCGAACTCGATGAGGTGGCTTACCTACGTTATGCCTCGGTATACCGTAACTTTACCTCCCTTGAAGATTTCGAAGGCGAGATAGCACTTCTCCGAGCTCTACCATCGAATGCTCAGTCAATGAGCGCAAAGGCTGATTCCCAAGCCGCAGCAAATCAAGTAACACAAGCAGTAAAAGATTCAGCCATGCAAGAAAAAATTCGAAACTAGAAGACGGGGAAACAAAACATGTCAGAAACGGTCATCAACCGACCATCGAAAGCAAAAGCCGGCAAGGCTCTTACTATCGAACGCATTTACACCAATGAAGGAATCCACCCTTACGACGAAGTTAAATGGGAACGTCGTGATGTTGTTCAGAGCAACTGGAAGACAGGCGAAACTGTTTTCGAACAACACGGTGTTGAGTATCCAGATTTCTGGTCAGTAAATGCTTCAACAATCGTTACAACAAAGTACTTCCGTGGCGCTCTCGGCCATGAGAATCGCGAATGGTCTCTGAAGCAGGTCATCGATCGCGTAGTACTTACATATACAAAGGCCGGAAAAGAATTCGGATATTTTGCAACTGATAAAGATGCAACAATTTTCGAACACGAGCTCACACATATGTTGCTTCACCAAATCTTTAGCTTTAACTCACCAGTGTGGTTTAACGTTGGAACAAACGCACCACAGCAAGTAAGCGCATGCTTCATCCTGTCGGTTGATGACACGATGGACAGCATCCTTAACTGGTATCGCGAAGAAGGAATGATCTTCAAGGGTGGATCAGGTGCTGGTCTTAACCTTTCAC
>CAIMUD010000079.1 GCA_903844585.1 uncultured Actinomycetes bacterium
ACAAACATGCCAACTGGATAAACCAAAACATTTTCAAAAGAAGTAATCGGAGTATTTAAGAAACTTGTTGGGCCCCATGTTGATGCGAAAGGTAGCAAGGCAACTATTGCGATAACGATGAGAGTGAAGGAAGTGCGCGTTGGTCGATTCCAACCTTCCCAAATATGAGCGCCTTTATCTCGAAGATTTATCATCATGTCCTCGTTTGCTGGACAGCTTCACCGAAGATGCCACTTGGTTTGATGAGCAGAACCAAAACTAATACGAGAAAGACGGTTACAGATTTCCACTGGGAGCCGAGAATCGCAGAGGCGAATTGCTCCAATAATCCAAGAGAGAGCCCTCCATAAAAAGCGCCACGAAGATTTCCAATTCCACCTAGAACTGCCGAAGTAAACGCTGCAATTCCAAGGTTGAAACCTACGTTGAAGACCGTATTTTCATATGTGGTTGTATAAAAAAATGCGGCAGCTCCAGTGGTGAGGCCGCCAATCGCAAAAGTTGAGGTAATTACTCGATTGAGATTTATGCCCATCAACTTTGAATTTTCTTCAGACATAGACACTGCTCGTATCGCTTTACCCAAATGAGATTTAGTTACAAAGAATTCCAGCGCTATAAATATCACAATTGCAGCAACGATTGTCATCATCGTGTCAATGCGAAAATTTGCACCAGCTACTTCACCAAAGCTCCACTTATCAAGAACTCTTGGAGCAGAGTGTGATCGAGATCCACTCAAAAGACGTACAGATTCGGAGAGAAAGATTGATGTCCCAATTGCGCTGATAAGGCTTGCAAGCCTATTGGTGCCCCGTGCTCTAAGTCGCCGATAAGCAACGAGCTCGACAAGCATGGCCAGAAGTGCGCAAACCAACATCGAACCTAGAAGTGTTAAGAAAAGTACAAGGATGAGTTTGCCGCCGCTTAGAGCTGGCAGGTCGATTGCGCGCTTGAAAACCACGACCTCAAGTAAAAGCGTTGAAAATGTTCCGACCATAAAAATCTCAGAGTTTGCAAAATTGATTAGCCGAAGAACTCCGTAAACCATTGTGTAACCGAGTGCGATAAGAGAATAAATTAATCCGAGTGCAGTGCCCTGTAAGGCAAGTGCCCAAAATTCACTTGTAAGAACGGAGAAATTCATATTCCTATGCCACCATTTTCGTTGACCTAAATTTGTTCCGAATATACAAGAAGCGTGGCCGCCTTACAAAGGTAAAGCGACCACGCGTCGACTTGTTTATGCTTTAAATTTCCCTTGGGAGGGATCGATTAAAGCTTCTTGTCGTAGATGATGACACCCTTTTTAACGAGGTATCCGCCTACTGCTGCTCCGCCAATAACATCTCCGTCTTGGTCGAATGAGATTGCTCCCCCGCCAACACCCTTCCAGAGACCATCATTTACGCAGTCAAGAATTGTTGGGCGAGTTGTATTGCCCTGCTTGATGCAATCAATGAAGATATTTGCTGAGTCATATGCAGAAGTTACATAAAGTCCTGGGACTTTAACTCCTGTGATCTTCTGGAAGTCCTTAAGGACAGCCTTGCTTACAAGACGGTCGAAAGGAACATCTGGTGCTGTCATGCGAACACCTTCTGCTGCAGATCCTGCAAGACCTGGGAACGCTGAAGTATCAACACCATCTCCACCTGCAAAGATTCCCTTATATCCGTTATCGCGAAGTGCCTTAACGAATTTAGCAGCATCAGCATCGTAACCACCGTAGATAACTACTGCAGCTCCTGATGCCTTTACCTTAGATACAACTGATGTCCAGTCAGATAGTGGAACTGGAACTGAATCCTGTCCAGCAACTGAACCGTATGCAGGAAGCGCTGCTTTAACGGCAACGATGAGACCTGCACCGTATGGTGACTTGTCATCTACCAAGAAAACCTTTGGCATCTTCAGACCGAGCGTTGCGTACTTAGCAAGAGCTGGTCCCTGAGTCGCGTCGTTAACAACAACACGGTGGAAAACAGGATAACCGTTGTTCTTAGAAAGTGGCTCAGTTAAGTCAACTGCAGTTGCTGATGGTGAAACCATTGCAAGTCCAGCTGCCTTATATGAAGGAATTGAGTTACGAGCTTCACCTGAACATGATGTTCCGACTACGCCGACTACGTTCTTGTTAGCAGCGATACCAGGAGCAACGTTAGCTGCAACTGTTCCATCGCACTGTGAATCAGCCTTGAAGAGCTTAATTTTTACCTTTGGATTTGTTGCATTGTATTTAGCAACTGCGAACTGAGCACCTGGATACTGGTCTACACCAAGTTGTGCGTAGTCACCAGTAAATGGGCCTTGAACTGCAATTGTCACTGTTGATGCAGCGTTTGCTTGTGTTGTTGCAACAGCGCCGAAAACAAGCGCAGCTGATGCAGCAAGAGCAAGACCGCGTGTGAACTTCTTGTTCATGTATTGCCTTTCCTCATTTTTTAGTCCCGGGACAGGGAAGCCGTAAGTTTAAAGGGCGAAGATGGCGAGCCACAACCCCAGACATGCGGGGCAATTGTAAAGATTCGGTTACTTTCCTTCGGGAACGGCCTCTGGAGAGATGACTGCCTGGGCCACTTCTTTCATCGTTAACCGACGGTCCATTGCCGCTCTTTGAATCCAAGAGAAAGCTTCTGGCTCGGAAAGATTGAGCGCTTTCATCAAAATTCCTTTAGCGCGATCGATTAATTTTCGAGTTTCCAGTCTTTCATGTAAATCTGCAACCTCATCGGCAAGACTAGTCATTTGCTTATGCCTGCTTATCGCAATTTCAATAGCCGGAATTAAATCCCCAATAGAAAATGGTTTTACAACATAAGCCATAACACCAGCATCGCGCGCACGTTCGACTAATTCACGTTGGCTAAATGCAGTAAGCATCAAAACCGGTGCGATAGAAATAATTTTCTCTGCTGCTGAAATTCCATCCAGAACTGGCATCTTCACATCAAGGATTGCGAGGTCTGGTTTGTGTAGCTCTGCTAGCTCAATTGCTTGTGCACCATCAGCTGATTCTGCTACTACTTCATACCCGGCTTCGCGCAACATCTCTATTAAGTCCATGCGGATGAGAGCTTCATCTTCAGCGACGAGTATGCGGATATTTGCCATGTGCCTCGAGTCGGATTCGAACCGACACTATGCAGTGTTTGAGACTGCCCTCTCTACCGTTGGAGTACCGAGGCGTGAGGACGAGTCTAACTTACGTGAAAGTTAAGTGAAAACGCTCGGTTAGCTTTCTACTAACGATACGCGGGCGCAACGCCACCGACGGCATCACCAACAACGTGCACACGTAGCGCATTCGTTGAACCAGGAATTCCTGGAGGTGATCCTGCGACGATGATGACGCTATCGCCTTTTGATGCGCGTTTAGATTCGAGTAAAACCACATCGACTTGCTTGACCATCTCATCAGTATGGCTAACCATTTCAGTAATGAGTGGTTCCACACCCCAAGAAAGTGCAAGGCGGTTGTAAGTACCTTGATCGGGTGTGAGCGCAAGCATTGGAATTCCAGAGCGAAGTCGTGACATACGACGAGCAGAATCGCCACTAGTAGTAAAGGCAACTAAATACTTTGCGTTAAGTATTTTGCCAATTTCTGTTGCAGCCTTAGTAATTGCGCCACCCTTTGTACGTGGTTGCGAAAGCATTGGGCGAATACGGTCAAGTCCACCTTCTTCAGTTCTGGCAATAATGCGAGCCATTGTCTGAACTGCTTCAATCGCAAACTCTCCAACACTTGTTTCCCCAGATAACATCAGTGCATCGGCCCCATCAAGTACAGCATTTGCACAATCTGTTGCTTCTGCTCGAGTTGGACGCGAGTTTGTAATCATCGAATCGAGCCTCTGTGTTGCAACAATGACTGGCTTTGCGGCATCGCGAGCAAGTTCGATACAACGCTTTTGTACTAGTGGCACATCCTCGATGGGAAGTTCGACACCGAGATCACCGCGAGCAACCATTATGCCGTCGAAAGCGTCAACAATTCCTTGCAAGGTTTCTACAGCTTGTGGTTTTTCAATCTTTGCAATAACTGGAACGCGAATACCCTCTTCATCCATGATGCGATGAACATCGGTGATATCGGCTTCGCTACGTACGAATGAGAGCGCTATGAAATCTGCGCCAGCTCTAAGGCCCCAGCGAAGGTCATCAATATCCTTTTCTGAAAGAGCTGGTACCGAAACTGCAACACCCGGGAGGTTGATGCCCTTGTTATTGCTCACAGCACCTGGCTCAATAACTTTGGTTATAACGTCATTTCCCTTTACTTCAGTAACCTCAACTGTAACTTTTCCGTCATCAATGAGGATGCGATCACCCTTCTTGCAATCACCCGGTAAACCTTTATAGGTTGTGCCGACGCGCTCTTTTGTACCTTCAATTTCATCTGTAGTAATTGTGAAAATGTCACCGCGAGATAAATCGTGTGGTCCTGCCTTAAAGCGTGCAAGGCGAATTTTTGGTCCTTGAAGGTCAACAAGAATCGCTACCGGTACGCCAGCTTCTTTTGCAGCTTTGCGTACTCGATCAAGTCGTCCTTGATGTTCCTCATATGAACCGTGTGAAAGGTTCAGTCGTGCCATATTCATTCCGGCGGCGATGAGCTCTGCGACTTTCTCGGCAGACTCAACAGCAGGACCCATTGTGCAAACAATCTTGGCGCGACGCATGTATGTACCTTATCTATTAATTAAGCTATTTATCAGTGCTAGATATCATTTTGAATTAAACAGTCAGTGAACGAGTAGTAGGTTCGATTGGCGAAGGAAGTTGAGTTTCACCTTCAAGATAGGCATCAACTGCAGAAGCGGCGCTTCGCCCTTCGGCGATAGCCCAAACAATTAGTGATTGTCCTCGGCCAGCATCACCGGCAATATATATCGCCTCTTGGCTACTCTGGAATTTTTCATCTCTTTTAATATTTCCTCGATCATCGAGGGCAACTTCTAGTTGGTCGATAAGCGCCGATTTTTCTGGACCTGTAAATCCCATTGCGAGGAATGCAAAGTCAGCCAGAAGTTCGCGCTCTGTTCCGGGAACAGGTTGGAACTTGCCACCAGTAAATTCTGTTTCAACAATTTTAAGCGCCTTTAAGTTTCCATTTCCATCACCAACAAATTCTTCTGTACTCACAGAGAAGATTCGGTTATCTACTTCTTCATGGGCGCTAGATACCCGGAAGATCATTGGATATGTGGGCCATGGCTGTGCCGATGGTCGTTCCTCGGTTGGGCGAGGCATGATTTCAAGTTGGGTAACACTTGCTGCCCCTTGGCGAATTGAAGTTCCAAGACAGTCGGCACCTGTATCGCCACCACCCAGAATCACAACATGCTTACCTGCAACGTTAATTGGTGGATTTGTGACTTCACCAAGTGCTTGCGCATTTCCCCATGGCAAGAATTCCATTGCTTGATAAACGCCCTTATTTTCACGGCCTTTAATAGGCAGGTCGCGCCATTGTGTTGCGCCAATTGCAAGAACTATTGCATCGTATTTCTTGCGCAGATCTGCGCCAGTGATATCTACGCCAATATTAATCCCGGCACGAAAGCGTGTGCCTTCTTTCTCCATTTGAGTCAGACGTCGATCGAGAATGTTCTTCTCCATTTTGAACTCAGGGATTCCGTAACGCAGTAATCCACCGATTTTCTCCGCACGCTCATATACAACGACCGTGTGACCTGCGCGAGTGAGCTGCTGGGCTGCTGCAAGACCTGCAGGTCCTGAACCAATGACAGCAACGGTTTTTCCTGTGATGCGATCCGGTGGCAGCGGCACAACATCACCATTACCAAATGCTTCTTCAACGATGCGAAGTTCTACCTGCTTAATTGTCACAGGATCAACATTGATGCCAACTACACATGCTGTTTCACACGGAGCCGGGCAGAGTCGACCTGTAAATTCTGGAAAGTTATTAGTCGCATGAAGGCGGTCAATCGCTTCTTTCTTATCTCCGCGCCACATAAGGTCATTCCATTCAGGAATGAGATTGCCAAGAGGACAACCTGAGTGACAGAAAGGAATTCCACAATCCATGCAGCGACCAGCTTGCTTCTGCAAATGTTCGATACTTTGTGGCTCGTAAACTTCATTCCAGTCTCTAATTCGCACATCAACCGGCCTGCGCTTTGGAACTTCTCGTGGAGTTGTCATAAATCCTCTTGGATCAGCCATTTGCTGCAACCTCCATTACATATTTATCTACCGGCAAACCTTCGCGGTTCGCCTTTTCAATTGCTGCAAGTACACGTGCATAGTCGCGTGGCATAACAAGTGAAATGCGATTTACGGCGGCGTTCCAATCTGCAAGCAGACCTTGTGCAACTTCTGATCCAGTCTCGGCGTGGAAAGCAGAGATGATTGTGCGAAGTACCTCTTTCTGATCTTCAGGAACGGCGATGATGTCAACTAATTCGCCATTAACTAAGGCTGGATCTAAATCAAGAACAAATGCTCGCCCGCCAGACATGCCTGCCGCAAAGTTTCGACCCGTGCGACCGAGTACAACAACTGTTCCACCAGTCATGTATTCACATCCGTGGTCACCAACGCCTTCAACTACCGCAATAGCGCCAGAGTTACGAACGCAAAAGCGCTCCCCTACAAGTCCTCGAATATAAATCTGCCCGGATGTTGATCCGTAACCAATAACGTTTCCGGCG
>CAIMUD010000080.1 GCA_903844585.1 uncultured Actinomycetes bacterium
CGCCATTCACCATGTACCGGCATTACAAATTTAGGTTTCACAATGTTGTAGCAGTAGAGCAACTCCCCTGCCGCTGCATGTCCCGAAACATGCACCATCGCATTTGCTTTATGAACTACCTTTGCACCGAAGCGAGTGAGTTCGTTTATGACTCTAAATACTGAATTTTCATTTCCCGGAATAAGTGAAGATGCCAGAATTACAGTGTCGCCCTCTCCCACTCTGATCTGATGGTCTCCGTTGGCCATCCGCGAAAGCGCTGCCATGGGTTCACCTTGGGAGCCAGTACATATAAGGACAACGCGATCACCGTAATCTTCCAAATCGCGAGCATCAATAACAATCCCAGCAGGCACGTTGAGGTAGCCCATATCTTGCGCGATCTTCATATTTCTCACCATCGAACGCCCGATGAATACTACTTTTCTATCATGCATCGCAGCGGTATCAATAACTTGCTGTACGCGGTGCACATGTGAGGAAAACGAAGCAACAATTACACGACGCTTTGTTGAAGCAATAACGCGATTAAGCGCCGGCATAATTTCGCGCTCTGCCGGTGTAAATCCAGGAACATCAGCGTTAGTTGAATCGACGAGGAATATATCTATCCCTTCATCTCCAAGTCGAGCAAAGGTCCGCAAATCTGTGATGCGACCATCAAGTGGGAGCTGATCCATTTTGAAATCACCAGTGTGCAGAACACTTCCAGCTGGCGTGTGAATTGCAACTGCTAGTGCATCTGGGATGGAATGGTTTACCGCTACGAATTCTGCTTCAAATGGGCCGATATCTTCGCGCATACCTTCTTTAACTTCGCGAAGTAAAGGAGTAATACGGTGTTCTTTTAACTTCGCCGCAACGAGTGCGAGTGTCAGCGCTGAGCCATACAGAGCAATATCGCCGCGTTCGCGAAGTAGATACGGAACTGCTCCAATGTGATCTTCATGTCCGTGGGTAAGTACTAAGCCAACAACGTCATCAAGGCGATCACGAATATAACTAAAGTCCGGCAAGATCAAATCGATGCCTGGTTGATTTTCTTCAGGAAACAAAACTCCGCAGTCGACTATTAATAACTTTCCATTGAGTTCGAAGACGGTCATGTTGCGGCCAATTTCAGCCAAGCCGCCTAAGGCAACAATGCGGAGCGCATTTTTGGCTAACTTACTTGGAGTACCGAGTCCTGGATGGGGATGATTCATTAGGGAAGGGAAATGCCACCAGCAATAAGATCTTTACGGAGTTGTTCGATCTGTGCAGGTGTTGCATCCACTAATGGCAACCTTGTTGTTCCGCCAGGCAATCCCATCAAGTTGAGGGCAGCCTTTGTAAGAATCGCACCTTGTGTGCGGAAGGTTCCGGTGAAAATTGGAAGAAGCTTTTGATGAATCTCAAGAGCCTTACCTGCATCTCCCGCAAACCAAGCATCAAGCATTGCCTTGAGATCATTGCCTACAGTGTGACCGCAGACTGAAACAAAACCGACTGCACCGACAGAGAGCAGTGGCAAATTTAATATGTCATCGCCTGAATAAACAGGTATCCCACAGCGCTTGATTACCCATGAAGTTGCTGCAACATTTCCCTTTGCATCTTTAAGAGCCGCAATTTTGGGATGTTCGAAAAGTCTGACAATCGTGTCAGATTCAATTTCAACACCTGTCCGACCTGGGATGTCATAAAGCATTAGGGGAAGATCAGTTGCATCAGCTACAGCACGAAAGTGAGCTTCAATTCCAGCTTGCGGTGGTTTGTTGTAATAAGGAGTAACGACTAGAAGGCCGTCTGCGCCAGCTTCAGCAACGCGTTGCGCTTGATTAACAGAATAGGAAGTTTCGTTATCGCCAGCTCCTGAAAGTACATAAACTTTTGGGCCAACAACTTTCTTGACCACCTTGATGATTTCAATCTTCTCAGAAGATTTAGTGGTTGGGGCTTCACCCGTAGTGCCGTTGACTGCGATTCCATCGTGGCCATTTTTAACAAGATGGTCAGCAAGTTTTTCAATTCCAGCCCAGTCGATTTCACCATCAGCTTTAAATGGTGTCACCATTGCGGTGAGCATGCGCCCGAATGGTGCCTCGATTTTCATGTTCGCAACTCTACCCGTTTTACGGAGCTATTCGGCCGGATTTTTCAAAGGCTCCGTATGTAAGCGGCATTAATTTCGCGAATTCCGCTTCCATTTTCTCGGCAACCATCTCAATTTCACGTTGTGGGTAGCTCGGGAAATGCGATCCTTCTCGTGCTGTGCGTAGTGAAAGAAAATTCATAAGTGCGCGCGCATTCATCGTTACATACATTGATGAATAAGTCGCAACAGGCAATACTGCGCGAGCAACTTCACGGGCAACGCCGGCTTCCAGCATTTTTTGATAACTTTCGTAAGCAACTACATATGCTTCTTTCATCGCCTTTACCGTAACTTCGTATTGTTCAGGAGTGCCGTCGATAAATGTGTATGCACCAGTTTTGCCTACTTGTATAAGTTTGCGATCCTTTGATGGAACGTAAAAGACCGGCTTCAATTCGCGGTAACGACCGCTTTCTTCGTTGTATGAAGCGATACGGTGCCGCATAAATTCGCGAAAAACAAAAATAGGTGCAGAGACGAAAAAGGTCATGGACGTATGCTCGAAAGGTGAGCCATGACGCTCACGTGCGAGGTAATTAATTAGCCCTGCTGAACGAGCTGGATCTTCGCCAATCTCATCCATTGATTGCTCACCCGCTGTCGATACACGCGCGGCCCAAATTACATCTGCATCACTTGCGCTCGCTTTTACGAGTTCAACAGATACATCATCGCGAAAAATCACTGGTTCAGACATGGCGTCACCCTATCTAGCCCTCGGTGCGAGGTTGCGGATATCTACGGCAGAATATCGCCGTGTCCAAAGTGAACCGCGCCACGGCAGCGCAATCTTTAAGTGTCTCCCTTACTGTGGGCGCCTACGGTCTGGCCTTTGGAGCTGCCTCAGTTGCTGCCGGATTTAGCGTATTGCAATCTTGTTTACTTTCACTTCTTACATTTTCGGGCGCATCGCAATTCGCCGTGGTTGGCGTTATCGGATCGGGTGGTTCGGCGTTAAGCGGAATAACTACTGCAGGTTTACTTGGTATTCGAAATATGTTGTACGGATTGCGAATGGCTCCGGTCATCAAAGCAAAAGGCTTTATGAAGATTGTTGCTGCACAAGTAACAATTGATGAATCAACTGGTGTCGCGCTTTCACAAGAAAGATTAGGACAGCGGGAAATGCGCCAAGGTTTTTGGCTCACGGGTATCGGTGTTTATTTATTTTGGAATCTTTTTACCCTCGCTGGCGCCCTCGGCGCAGAAGCAATGGGAAATCCTGCAGCGTGGGGGCTAGATGCCGCTGTTCCTGCAGCATTTCTTGGACTCTTGTGGCCACGACTTGAAAGAAATACTGATCGAGGGCTAGCAATCTGCGCAATTGTTCTTTCACTTGCGCTGACACCCTTTGTTGCAGCTGGAGTTCCGATCATTTCAACTGCAATTCTTGCCGTGATCTTTGGGTGGAGGACTCGCGCATGAGCATTTTCTGGGTAAGTCTTATTGGAACAAGTATCGTCGTATTTATTCTTCGATTTACAGGGCATTTAGTTCCTGAAAAGTATTTAACAAACCCACGCATGCTCAGGATAAATACTCTTATTCCAGTCGCGCTACTTAGCGCACTAGTGGCAGTGCAAACTTTTACAAAAGAATCAGCTCTTGTAATCGATCAACGGCTGGCTGGCCTTGGAGTGGCAGTCGCTGCGCTCATGCTTAAAGCGCCATTTCCTGTGGTGGTTCTCGGAGCGGCTATTACCTCTGCCGCTCTATTTCACTTCAGTTAATGAAAATTAAATAATAGAAAGTGATTGCAGTTTTGCCTTGAGGTCGATATCTGAAGGCTCTGTCAAGTGAGTACCGTCTTGGAATACCAGAACTGGAATTGATTTTGCTCCCCC
>CAIMUD010000081.1 GCA_903844585.1 uncultured Actinomycetes bacterium
CTCTGGCGCAAATGGGCCATAGCCCTCTTTATATGGAATGTTCTTTGCAGTAAGTGCCATCGTGAGATTTGTACGGCCATGGTAGGCGTGTTCGAAAACTATGACAGCAGGACGCTTAGTTGCGTGCCGCGCTATCTTGATTGCATTCTCAACAGCTTCAGCTCCTGAATTTTGCAAGATTGACTTCTTCTTATGTGTGCCGGGTGTCAGGCGGTTAAGAGCCTCGCACACCTCGATATAACCCATATAAGGAGCAGTCGTGAAGTTGGTATGAGTAAATGATTGGACTGCATCGATGACGCGGCTTACAACTCGGCTTGCAGAGTTGCCCACATTTACAACGCCAATACCAGCACCCAAATCAATAATTCTGTTGCCGTCGATATCTTGAAGGATTGCATCCTGTGCTCTTTCGATGATTACAGGAATCGCCATTCCAAGTCCTGCGGGCACTGCATCGGTGCGGCGTTTAATTGCAGCCGTTGATTTAGGCCCTGGAATTTCAGTAGCCAAGTGGCGTGATTGCGGGAGGGGATCCTTTGACGTCATGCGTAAATTATATGCCCCAGCAAGCAAAGGTGTGGCCCAGAGAAGTTAGGCTTACCAAGTGAGTAATACAGGTGAGAACGAACTGAGAAAGAGCGCACCTCTTCTTGATGCATATCTGACTTACTTTGAAAGCTCGCGAATTCCATTTACTGTTCCAGGTCACAAACAGCGCGCATCAAAGTTGGATGTGGGACTTGGAAAGGTTGTTGATGTCGATACTCCATTATTCGGCGGCTTAGATGAGATTAAATTAACAAATCAAGTTTTGGCGAAAGCAGAATCGCTCGCCGCAAAACTTTGGGGCGCTGATTTCGCCCGCTTCTCTACAGGTGGCTCAACACATGCAAACCAAGCAGCAATTTTTGCCCTTGGTAAGCCTGGCGACAAAGTTGCACTCAGCCGCACATCACATCGATCTGTACTCAGCGCTCTGGTCCTTGCAGGGCTAGAACCGCTCTGGCTCACACCCGAAATCGATTCTGCAACTGGTGTCCCGATTGGAATACCTGTGAGTGAATTTGAAAGAGTTGCTGGCCATAACCCAATTGCGTTATTGCTTACAGAGCCTGGGTATCTTGGAACGATTTCTGATATTGCACCGCTTGTTAAAGCTGCGCATAAGAAATCAATTCCTGTGATTATTGATGCTGCATGGGGCGGGCACTTTGGATTTAGTAAATTGACTCCGCAACATGCCTTTCAGTTAGGTGCAGATGCACTTATTACTAGCGTTCATAAAGCACTTCCTGGCTACAGCGCATCTGCCCTATTACTTGCACGAACCGAGTTTTTAAGTGCTGATCGACTTGCTCAAAGTTTTGAAACCACACACACGACCTCCCCAGCAGGGGCGCCACTAGCTTCAATTGACGGTGTGCGCGCACTTCTTGAGCAGCGCGGTGATCAACTTATTTCAGATCTCGTGCTTCAGGTGGCTCAATTCAAAGAAAAAGTGCAATCAAATTTTGAACTTCCTATCTTCTTAAACCCTGCTGACTTTCCAGCAGGGCGATTTGATCCGGCCAAGATTGTTCTGCGCGCCAACCAACTTGGAGCATCAGGGGTTGAAATAGAGAACGAACTTGGAAAGGTAGGAGTTCGAGTTGAGATGGCTGATAACGACACCATCGTTTTCCTTGCAACACTTGCCGATAGAAAAGAAGATTTCGATTCACTGGAGCGCGTACTAATTCCAATACTAAAAAGTGTTGCAAAGCCAGCTCGTGCAAGTGCTACGGCGCTGAGTTGGTCAGTTGTGCCGCAAGTGGCTATTTCAATGCGCGAGGCCTACTTTGCAGATACCGAGATGGTGAGCGCAGCAACGGCCACAGGTCGTATCTCAGCCGATTTAATTGCGCCCTATCCCCCAGGTGTTGCAGTTGTTGCGCCAGGTGAAATTCTTACCGAACAAATAGTTACTGGCCTTAACGCCTCGATGGCGGCGGGAGTTCGAATTGCCTATGCAACTGATCCGACGCTTGCCAAATATCGCGTCGTTAAAAACTAGTTGGCAGCGAACTTCTTTAAATCATCGCCCGAAAGTCTAAAGACAGTCCATTCATCCATCGCTACCGCTCCGATTGATTTGTAGAAATCAATCGATGGTGCGTTCCAATCCAGAACCCACCACTGAAATCTTTCATAACCATTTTCAACGCAGAGCTTTGCAAGCACCTTCATAAATTCTTTACCAAGACCCTGCTTGCGAAATTCAGGCTGAACAAAGAGATCTTCTAAATAGATGCCAGGTTTCCCAAGCCACGTTGAGTAATTAAGGAACCAGATAGCAATTCCCACAACTTTTCCATCAACCTCTGCAACGTGACAGTGAGCGACGGGTTTCTCGCTAAAAAGTGAAGTTCGAATTGCATCCACTGTTGCCTTTGCCTCATCTGGAGCTTTCTCATAAACGGCTAATTCATATATAAGTTGATGAATAGCTTCTAAATCTTCAGGTTTTGCAAAGCGAATCATGTCTAGAGAATACAGAACCCGCCACCTTTCGGTAGCGGGTTCTGTAACTAGGTTAGAGAAGGGAATTACTGGATTTCAGAGATAGCTGCATCAGCTAGGTCAGCAAGGTTTCCAGTCAATGGTGCATAGCCCTTTGAAACTGCATTGTTTGTTGCGCATGTTCCGAGAACATACTTGAAGAAGTCCTTCACAACAGCCTGACGCGCTGGATCCTTCTTATCTACTGATGATCCGTTTCCGTATGCGAGACCGTATGTGTAGCCAGCAAGTGTGTAACCACCCTTAACAGCCTTAGTTGGGTCTACTGCGATAGTTCCGCGAGCACCAATTTTGAAAGCGTTATTGAAGATTGCTGTCGCAGCTGCTGTTGGAGCAACATATTCACCTGAATTGTTAAGGACACTTGCAACAGTTAGCTTGCGCTCTGAAGCATATGAGGTTTCTGCGTATCCAATTGAACCGTCTTTGCTTGCAACACCATTTGCAACGCCGTCAGATCCTGATGCGCCTTGGAATATGCCAGCTGGAATTGTTCCAGGGAAAGCTGATGTGAATGTCTGCTCTCCAGCCTTAGTCCATGTTGCTGGAACTAGCTTTGCAAGCCAGTTTGTAAGAATTCCAGTTGAACCTGACTTGTCTGAGCGGTACCACACTGTAATTGCTGTTGATGGGAGTTTTGCAACAGTTGTTACTTTCTTCTTTGTCTTCTTATTAACTGTTGTAACTGTATTGTCAGCAAGAATTGCTGCATCGTTCCAAGTTTTGATCGTTCCTGCGTAGATACCAGAAATTGTCTTGGGGCTTAGGTTTAGCGTGCCAGAATATCCATCAAGCTTTGCGAAAATTGCTAGTGGGAACTGTGTTGCTGGAACATAGAAAAAGTCTGCTGGCTTCGCATCTGTAAGTGCATATGGTGCATCTGAGAAAGCGAAATCAACTGTTCCCTTTTGGAATGCTGTACGACCTACGCCTGATCCGCCACCTGCGTAGTTAACAGTGTTACCTGTTGCAGTTTGGTATTCAGGAATACATACGTCGAGAAGGTTCTTGATAGCTGTTGAGCCTGAACCGCTAATTGTGAGTCCTGCGTGTGCTGGTGATGTTGTACCAAGTACAAGTCCAGCTGCTAGAAAAGCTGTTACTACCTTTTTCATTTTTCCCCTTAGTTAGTACTGCGTGGGGCAAAACTATGGTTCGGTACTTAATAACCAGCATCTAAAAGGTTAACAATTGGCAAAGGGTCCTTAAATATTGCCCTCTGCCGGAAAGTGCCTTTAGCCGAAGCGTCCCGTTACATAATCCTCAGTGCGCTTATCTTTTGGCATCGAGAAGATGTCGCTTGTAGTGGCAAATTCAACGAGCTGGCCCGGGCCACCATCACTTAAGAAGAAGCCTGTGTAATCAGATACACGGGCGGCTTGCTGCATGTTGTGAGTAACAATGACGACCACGATTGAATCCGCCAAGTGGCGAATCGTTTCTTCAATTCGAAGAGTTGATCCTGGATCAAGGGCTGAACAAGGTTCGTCCATCAGCAAAACTTCTGGCTTTACAGCCAGTGAGCGCGCAATACAAAGTCGCTGCTGCTGGCCACCGGAAAGTGATCCACCTGCTGCACCCAAGCGATCCTTTACTTCAGCCCAAAGGCCTGCACGAGTAAGGCACTCCTCCATCAAATCATCTTTATTTTCTGTCTTAAGTTGCGCCAACTTGAGTCCAGAGAGCACATTTTCACCGATAGTCATCGATGGAAATGGATTTGGCTTCTGAAAAACCATTCCGACGCGAAGTCTAATTTTTGTTACATCTACACCTGATGCATAGATATCATTTCCATTTAGTAAGACTTGACCAGCCATTGCTGCGCCCGGAATAAATTCATGCATACGGTTAAGAGTTCGAAGGAAAGTTGATTTACCGCAACCTGAAGGGCCAATGAGGGCGGTGACAGTATTTGCTGGAAAACTTAAATTTACATCGGCGAGTGCATGATGCTTGCTAAACCAAGCATGTACACCGCGCGCTTCAAGGCCGGATCCAGCTTCAGACACGCTAATAGTTCTTGCCGCAGGAGTAACGGAGGCAAGTGATGCTGGCTTGATTGTGTTTTCCATTGTTGTCTCCATTTACTTTCTTTTTCCGCTGAGTAGTCGAGCAAATATAAAGAGGGCTAAAACCAAGATAAGAAGAACTAGAGCGCCAGTCCATGCTCTTGAAATTGCAATATCAAGGCCGGTACGCATGAGGTTAAATGTGTAGAGCGGTAAAGCATTCATCGGCGCATCGATTGGATTCAAATGAGTTGCCGTTGACCCGAGGATTGTTAGAAGGAGTGGCGCTGTCTCTCCGGCCACACGTGCAACACCAAGAATCACGGCTGTCATAAGGCCACTGCGTGCTGTTGGAAGAACAATTCTTGCGACCGTGCGCCATTGAGTTCCACCAAGTGCAATACCAGCTTCACGTAAATCATTTGGAATTAGTTTTAAAACTTCTTCAGATGTTCTAGCTACCGTTGGGAGCATCAGGATGGATAACGCTAGCGCTCCTGCAAATCCCGAGTAGTGACCCTTTAGTCCCACGATAATCACGGAGTACACGAAGAGACCCGCAACAATTGATGGGACACCACTCATCGCCTGTACGAGAAAGCGAACGAGAGGAGAGAAGCGACCCTTAATTTCAGTCAAATAAAGAGCTGTGAGAATTCCAATCGGCACGCAAATCAAGCCTGCTATTAGAACAAGCTCGAACGTTCCGATGATCGCGTGGAGGGCACCGCCTTCTGTGAAGGGAGCATCAGGTTGAGTTTGAGACATGTCCTTCAAAAATGTATTTATCCGAAGACCCTTTAACCCTTTAGAAATTACTGTAAAAAGAATGCTCGCAAGGGGAAGGAGTACGAGCCCGGTGGCAATATAGATAAATGAAGCAGCAGCTGTGTTTGAGATGGATTTAACTCCAGAGTTAACAATTGCATAGGCTCCATTAGCCAAAGTCGACAGAACAAGGAAAACGAATACAGTTCCGAGTTTTCCTGACAATGGGGTTACTAGGACAATTGCTGGAGCAAGAATCAACGACCCAAGAACTATTGAAATATTGATAGCTATTTGCCCAGTGCTGGCTTTCCAGGGTCTTAAGGGCTTAATTTCCAGGGGCGTGTAAGGCAAGCTAGCCATTATTGACCACCAGTTCTTGAAGTTCTTTTCACGATAAAAGTTGATAAGAAGTTAACAATCAAAGTAATAGCAAAGAGAACAAGACCTGCGGCCATGAGCCCTTGTAATTCATAATCGTTTGCCTCGCCAAATTTTGAAACAATCATCGAGGCAACGTTTCCGCCTGCCGAGAAGAGGATATGGAAGTTTGGAATGAAGTAAATATTGAGTACCAAATAGACCGCAACGGTCTCTCCCATTGCGCGGCCAAGTCCAAGCATTGCACCGCTGGCAATTCCACTAGAACCGTAAGGAAGAACAACCGTACGAATCATCATCCATTTTGATGAGCCAAGCGCGTATGCAGCTTGAATTCGATCCAGCGGTACCTGAGAAAATACTTCGCGTGTGATTGCGGTAATAATTGGAATAATCATTACACCAATAACAATGCCAGCAATAAATGGCGAGCGTTCGAAAATTTTCGCGGGTGCATCAAAAAGAGGGATCCATCCCAAATACTTATTTATTAACTTTGCCCAATAAACTGCGTGAGGCATCAATACAAAGAATCCCCAGAGACCGTAAATAACGGAGGGAATGGCGGCCATTAAATCCACAAGAATTGTGAGGGGCTTTTTTATCCATTCAGGTGCGTAGTACGTAAGAAATAGCGCTGTTCCGACTGCAATAGGCAGCGCAATTAAAAGACCAATAATTGCAATCACCAGTGTTCCGATAAGCATCGCGCCAATACCTAATTGCGCAGGTGTTCCTGCTTCTGGATCACCTGGATTCCATTCGAAACCTGTTACAAATTTGAGGCCGAAATCCTGAAATATCCCGATGCCCCTGTTAGCAAGAAATACTGTGATTAACCCCAAAACGATGAGAGAGGTGAAAGCTCCGATGGTTACAACACGACTAAATACTCGATCTGAAAGCCGTGGAGTGGAACTTAACTCTCTCTTCTCGGGAATTGAGATAGACATTTTTTAGGCGAATGTTCCAGTTACAAGGAAGTAGACGCGACGCGAAACTGAGACCGCATGATCACCGTATCGTTCGTAATAACGACCGAGAAGTGTTAAATCAATAGCCGATTCAATTCCTGAATCCCATTTCATACCAATAATTGTTGAAATCAAACTCCTATGAAGCGTATCCATTTGATCGTCATCTTTTTCAACTTCTTTTGCAAGTTCCGTATCGCGAGTTGAGATTACAACGCCAGTTTTTGTTGCCATTTCTTTCGCAGCTTTACCCATCCCCTTGATAATCTCCGTCGTTTCTTGAGGAACTGCTGATGCTGGATGCCGAAGGCGCGCAACTTTTGCTACGTGGTGGGCAAGATCGCCCATACGCTCTAAATCCGCGCTCATACGAAGTGCTGTAACGAGTGCGCGTAAATCAGATGCCACTGGTTGTTGACGCGCGATGATGTCGATAATGCGTGCATCTAATTCGTGTTGCACGTTATCTATTTGCTCATCCTCTTTAATGACTTCTTCAGCAAGTTTTAAGTCTGCACTTAAAATAGAATCTGTAGCTCTTCCAATGGAATCTGCAACCATATTCGTAAGGTCAAGCAGAGTTTGGGAAACGCCATCTAGTTCATCTTGAAATACGGATCTAATAAGTACCATTCCCGCACCCTAGGGTGGATACGTGAATTTGCAAGGTCCCTAAAGTGAACGGAAGGTTAACGGGCACTCTTGCGCGCTAGAGTTCTCGCATGTGGTCACGCAAGCCAGCGAGCGAATTAGATGGCAAGCGCGAGCTACCCGAAATCTTTCTGAACACGCTTGAGGCTCTCGAAGGTGCAGCCATGGTCATCGCACCGGGAGATTTCCCAATTTTTGCATCAAGTGAAGCCGAGCAAATTGGCATATTGCGGGATGCAAAAATTGTTAGTGAAGAACTTCTTGCCATCATTCGAGTCGTTCGCAGAACTAATACAAAACAAAATGGAAAGATCGAAATTGCTCGGGGACCTATCGGCGAAGGTAAGCACGAGCTCATGGTTAACGTCATTCCACTTGTGGAAGGAAATTTGGTACTTGTGCTTCTACGAGATGAAAGCGAGACCGATCGCGTGCATGAAGTTCGTAGAGATTTTGTTGCAAATATCTCACACGAACTTAAGACTCCTATTGGCGCACTTTCATTACTGAGCGAGGCAGTACTCGGGGCAAAAGATGACCCTCAATCTGTATCAAAATTCGCAGTGCGTATGCAATCTGAGTCGAAAAGATTGACAGACTTGGTACAAGAAATTATCAACTTATCGCGTGTGCAAGATTCTGACCCTCTTCAAGTGCCTGAAATTCTAGATATAAAAGAAATGATTTATGAAGCAATTGATCAGTGTAAGACAACAGCCGAGTCAAGAAAAATACAAATAATTTTTTCAGGAGAAGTCTCAGCAAGAGTTTTGGGTGATCGCCTCCAACTCATTATGGCCATTGATAATTTGATTGAAAATGCGATTAACTATTCGCCAGATGGCACGAATGTTTCAATTACGGCCACTAGTGAAAATTCCATCGTTGATATTTCAGTTACTGACCAAGGAATAGGTATTCCCGAATCAGCAGTCGAAAGAATCTTTGAACGCTTTTATCGAGTAGACCCAGCGAGATCGCGTCAGACCGGTGGAACTGGACTCGGCCTATCAATTGTTAAGCACATTGTCACAAAGCATGGTGGAGAGATTAAAGTATGGAGTGTTCAAAACGTGGGAAGCACTTTTTCAATACTCTTACCTACAACCAATGAGAGTGAGCAAATCCGATGACCAAGATTCTCTTAGTTGAAGATGAAGCATCTTTCTCTGAAGCGCTCGAATTTCTCCTTAAGAAAGAAGGTTTTGAAGTTGAAGTTGCAGAAAATGGACGACAGGCGCTTGATAAGTTTGAAGCCAGCGGTGCTGATTTAATTCTTCTTGATCTGATGATTCCTGAGGTTTCTGGAACAGAAGTTTGTCGCATCATTCGCACAACATCGCAAGTCCCAATAATTATGTTGACAGCCAAAGACGGAGAAATCGACAAAGTTGTTGGTCTGGAACTTGGCGCAGATGACTATGTAACAAAACCATATTCATCTCGTGAATTACTCGCACGCATCAAAGCTGTTATGCGGCGCCAATCCGGTGAACAAGAAGGTTTCGAGACCGTTGGAGCTCTCGTCGTTGGCCCCATTCAAATGAATATTGATAAGCATCAAGTCAACGTTAAAGGTGGGCAAATATCTTTGCCCCTTCGTGAGTTTGAGTTACTTGAGTTCTTCATGCGAAATCCCGGACGCGTCCTCACCAGAAACCAAATTATCGATCGCGTATGGGGCGGCGATTATTTTGGTGACACCAAGACTCTTGATGTACATGTGAAGCGCCTTCGTTCAAAGATTGAAGAGGACCCGGCAAATCCGGTTTTGCTTCAAACAATTCGAGGGCTTGGCTACAAACTCGAGGCCTAATCCTTTGATTTAACAAAGGATTCGCATTCCATGCCTCGCCGCGTATTGGAACCTTTCGGCATTCGACCTAAGATTCGCAAATGCACCTAACTCCCCATGAGCAAGAGCGCCTCATGATTTCCTACGCTGCTGATCTGGCCGAGCGTCGTAAAGCACGTGGGCAAAAACTTAACTATCCAGAATCTGTTGCAGTAATTGCATCATTTATTTTGGAAGGTGCGCGTGATGGCCGCACAGTCTCAGACCTTATGGATGCCGGACGACGCGTATTAACCCGTGCAGATGTAATGGATGGAATTGCCGAGATGGTGGAAGAAGTACAAATAGAAGCAACTTTTCCAGACGGAACCAAATTGGTTACCGTGCATAATCCGATTAACTAACGGAGAGATAAATGATTCCTGGCGAAATTTTTATAGCTCCTGGTGAAATCGAACTCAATCCAGGGAAAATTAAACGAACAATTTCTGTAGTCAATACAGGAGATCGACCAATTCAAGTTGGAAGTCATTTCCACTTTGCTGCAACAAATGCCGCACTCGAGTTTGATCGTGAGGCTTCACTTGGAATGCGCCTTAACCTCATTGCCGGAACATCGGCGCGATTTGAACCAGGAATGGAGAAGAGCGTTGAGCTAGTAGAAATTGGCGGAGAACGATTCATACCTGGACTTCGCGGACAGCACCCAAAACCACTTAAGAAAATTTCAAAGTAGGGGTGGGTAAAAAATGATTGATCGTGCTAGATATGGACTGCTACTAGGGCCAAGTGTTGGTGACAAAATTCGTCTCGCTGACACTAATTTGATAATCGAGATTGAAAAAGATTTATCTATCGGAGCTGAAGGTCCTGGCAACGAAGTTGTCTTTGGAGGCGGAAAAGTTATCCGCGAATCAATGGGCCAAGGACGTGCAACTCGTGCCGATGGTGCGCCAGATTTAGTTATCACGGGCGTTGTAATTCTTGATCACTGGGGAATCATAAAAGCCGATGTTGGAGTGCGAGATGGTCGCATTGTTGGCATCGGTAAAGCTGGTAATCCAGACACAATGTCTGGGATTGATCCCAACCTAGTTATTGGCCCATCGACTGAAATTCTCGCCGGCAACGGAAAGATTCTTACCGCGGGCGGAGTTGATTGTCATGTGCACCTCATTACCCCAACGCAAATTCCAGAAATGATTGGTTCGGGAATAACAACTCTTATTGGTGGCGGTACTGGGCCCGTTGAAGGAACAAAGGCGACAACTGTTACCGCTGGTTCTTGGAACTTGGCACGAATGTTTGAGTCTCTCGATAATTGGCCGGTCAACGTTGCACTGCTTGGAAAAGGTAATACCGTCAGCAAAGAATCCCTACGCGAACAAGTTTTAGGGGGCGCAAGCGGGTTTAAATTGCATGAAGACTGGGGCTCAACTCTGGCAGTAATTGATTCAAGTTTGAGTATCGCCGACGAATTTGGCGTGCAAGTGGCAATTCATACAGACACTCTTAATGAAGCTGGGTATTTAGAAGAAACTATTCGTGCAATTGCAAAACGTGGAATTCATGCGTATCACACTGAAGGTGCCGGCGGCGGTCATGCACCTGACATCATCAAAATTGCTGGAGAGAGTTATGTCCTTCCATCAAGTACAAATCCAACTCGTCCCCACACAATTAATACACTCGACGAACACTTAGATATGTTGATGGTTTGTCACCATTTAAATCGTAACGTTGTTGAGGATCTTTCTTTCGCAGAATCTCGTATCCGTCCATCAACTATTGCTGCTGAAGATATTTTGCATGACATGGGTGCAATTTCAATGATTGGTTCAGATTCACAAGCCATGGGCCGCGTTGGCGAAGTAATCATTCGAACATGGCAGACAGCACACGCAATGAAAGAACGTCGTGGTTTCCTTTCTGGAGATTCTCGTAATGATAATTTGCGCGCGCGCCGTTATATAGCCAAGTACACAATATGTCCCGCAAAAGCACATGGCCTAGATGGTGAAGTTGGTTCTGTTGAAATCGGAAAGCTTGCAGATTTGGTTTTGTGGGAACCAAAATTCTTTGGTGTCCGCCCACAACTTGTAATTAAGGGCGGGTTTGTAAGTTGGGCGGCAATGGGAGATGCCAACGCATCTATTCCTACGCCGCAACCAATTCTTTCTCGCCCAATGTGGGGTGCTGCGCCACAAAGCGCACAGGCCACAAGCGTTCACTTCGTAAGTCAAAGCGCTCTCGATTCTGGCCTTGCAAATCGAGTAAATATCGGCCGCAAGTTTGCTGCGATTAAAAATACTCGCGGAATTGGTAAGGCAGACATGCCTGAAAATAGTGCGCAACCAGATATACAAGTTAATCCAACCTCTTTTGAAGTTCATATCGACGGCGAATTAGTGACAGAACAACCAGCTTCTTCACTTCCAATGACGCAGAGATATTTCCTTTTTTAATATGTCGCAAAATTTTGCAGACCTACTACTTCTCGTAGATTCACGTCTACCTGCAGGTGGTCACGCACATAGTGGTGGAATTGCACCGGCAATTGAGGCTGGGCTAATAAAAAATATCGATCAACTGGAAGCAGCGCTTCGCACTCGTTTAAAACATCAGGGACCCATGCAGGCTGCTGCTGTGAAATTAGCAGCCGAAGGGATAAGCGCTGATGAAATCGATGACGCACTAGATATCCGAATGATTTCAAGAGCAGCACGCGCAGCCTCTCGCGCACAAGGTAGAGGGCTCATCCGCGTTGCAAATGAAGTCTGGCCAGAAATTGTTTTTGGCAACGGCAATCTTCATCATCCTGTGGCATTTGGAGTAATCGCAAAATCTTTTGGCGCATCAGAGATAGCACCACTTGCCTTCTTGCAACAGTCGCTAATGAGCGGTGCATCGGCTGGGGTTCGGTTAATGGGCTTTGATCCAATAAGCGTTACTTACCTCATTTCACAGATGCGCGGCGCTGTTGAAGAGATTTCTAAATCTATAACTCAGGTCGAAAATATCGATTCGATTCCTTCCGGTTCACTGCCGGGTCTGGAAGCGCTCACTGAGAACTATTCGAAAGCGCAGGTGCGTCTCTTTGCATCGTGACGAAAACTCAAAACCTCTAACCCATCGACCATCAAAACCACGCGGTTCATTTCGCGTTGGAATTGGGGGCCCTGTTGGTTCGGGTAAGACTGCACTTGTATCTGCGCTCTGTAAAAAACTTCGTGATGAGTTAAATCTTGCAGTCGTTACAAATGATATTTACACAACCGAGGACGCGGATTTCCTAAAGAGAGCTGCAGTTCTTGATGCTTCAAGAATCCTTGCTGTCGAAACAGGATGCTGTCCACATACTGCAGTGCGTGATGACATCACGGCAAATCTCGAGGCAGTCGAAGCGCTAGAAGAAAAGTTTGCGCCCCTTGATCTCATACTTCTTGAATCTGGTGGAGATAACCTCACGATGACATTTAGTAAAGGTCTTGTTGATGTATTTATTTTTGTAATTGATGTTGCAGGTGGAGATAAAGTTCCACGAAAGGGTGGACCTGGAGTAACAGGTTCGGACCTGCTTGTAATAAATAAAACTGATTTAGCGCCAATGGTGGGTGCAGATCTTGAAGTTATGCGCCGCGATGCGCAAATGATGAGAAAAGAAAAGCCAACCTTATTTACGAGCGTTCGTGAAAATCCGGAAGTTGAGACTGTCGCACAGTGGATTTTGCATGAGATGCAGGAGCACCGAGTACTCAGATGAACGCATCAGCATCAATAGTTTGCTCTGTAGCAAATGGTCTGCCACGAATAGAAGAGATGGTGAGCCAACCTCCTCTAACTTTTCGTGAAACAACTGATGGGGTAATGATTGTAAATACCGCAGCAGGTCCACTCGGTGGCGACCGACTTCACCTACGAGCCACCGTAAAAGATGGCGCCGAGTTAAAACTGGGTGGAGTTGCAGCTTCGATGGCTTTACCTGGCGCACCTGGAACTGGATTTAGCCAATCAAATACATTAATAACACTTGGGGATGGCGCGAAATTAATCTGGTTGCCTCAACCAATAATCATGGCAGCTGGCTCTCATCACAGACAGATGATCACAATTAACGCACAACCTTCATCACAATTTATTTACGGTGATGCTTTTCAGTTTGGTCGACATAAGGAAGAAACTGGTCGAATCGAACAGCACGTTGCAGTCAATATCGACGGCGTTCCAGTCTTGAGACAGAGCACTGATATCAACCCTGAAGATGACTGGAAAGAAGCTTTCTCACTTCAAGAGGCTCGCACCTTTGGCTCGCACATAACATTTGGAATTGAAATTTCAAACTCAGCCGAATTTACAAATTTTGAGTTAGAGAATGGAATCCACATTTATCAAAGCATCGGGACCTTACTAGCCCCGAAATTAAGCGTTAAAGTAGCGATGTGATTACAGGGATTGGTTGCATCGCCTATGACCACGTGCTCTATACAAATTCAAACTGGGCCGATGCCAAAGGCGCAATAACAAAAGAAGAATTTAGATTTGGTGGCAATGTTCGTAATGCACTTGCAGCTGTAGCAGCCCTTGGAGAAAGCGCTGCATACCTTGGAACGTTAAGCCCTGAGCCAGAATGGGCGAAGGTAATTGATCGTCTGCATGAATCTGGAATCAGCACCCAATACACTAGTTTTAAAGATGGGTCCCATCCCCCACTTGCAACAGTTATAGTTTTAAAAGATAGCGATAGATACATCGCATTTGATGATTCGCCCCTATGGAAACTTGCCCTTCCCCCACAAGCAAAAATAGATTCTGCTCTAGATAAAACTAAATTGATTTTGGTTGATCTCAATACCGCGCCCGAAGGAACTCTCCAAGTTGTCAAAGATGCGCTAAAACGAGGCATACCCGTAGTCCTCGATGCAGAACGAGACGGAATGTACCCTGCAGAATTCTCAGAAGTTATTGAACTTTCTTCTGAACCCATATTGCCGCTCAACTATGCAAAGAAAATTACCGGTGAAACTGAGATTGCTTTAATTCTGGCCAAGCTTTGGAACTCACATAGAGTCGCTGTAATTGTGACTGATGGTCCAAACGGGAGTTATGCGATTACCGAATCAGGTGCGCAACCAATTCATACACCTGCTTTCAAAGTTGAAGCAATTGATTCCAATGGCACTGGTGATGTATTTCACGGCGCATATGCCGTTGCACGAATTAGGGGTACCGGTGTTAAAGAATCAATTCTTTATGCGACTGCTGCTACTGCATCGTTTATCTCACTTCCACAGGGATCTGAACGAATACCATCGGAAATAACGATTAATCAAATACTTTCTCGCTAACATCAGCCTATGAATTTAGACCTTTCGCTTGTTGAATCACTAAATCGTTGGGGTGCAACTCACGTATCCCTGACTACGGCGATTGCTGATGACACGATATTTCTAGCCATGGCCCTTTCCGGTCTTGCCTTTCTGTATTCAGTGATGCGAAATGCATCAAAACCAATCTCTTTTATAAAGAGCATCGCCCTTTTGGTCTCTGAGGGCGTAGTTAAGCTCGTACTTCCCGTTGGCCTTGCGACAATTGCATCTGAATTGATTTCGAAGTTATTTGTAAGGCCGAGACCTTTTGCAGCTCATGAAAATATAGTTATGGTTTTTCCTCAAGGTGCTGATGGTGGAATGCCATCGCATCACATGACATTCACAATCGCACTTGGCGTCGCAGTGATGTTTTTCTCGCGAAAAATGGGATTTGCCATCATTGTTCTTGCAATAGCTTCAGGAATCGCACGTATTGCTGCCGGTATTCACTATCCATCAGATATTTTGGCTGGTGCACTACTTGGTGCTGGGGTTGTTTATCTCTACAAGGTTATATTCAAAGATATAAAACGTAGAGCAAGCCTGTAAACCCGAATCTAAGCTCCAGTTGGTAATTTCTGATTTTCAAGTATTAACCACTCTTGGTCAGTAAATAAGCGAGAGCGAATCAAGAAGCGTTTTCCTTCTGGTGATTCGAGTGAAAAACCACCTCCACGGCCAACAACAACATCAACGGTTAGGTGAGTATGTTTCCAATATTCGAATTGAGAAGCCGACATCCAGAAACCAATTGGTTCCTGGATGCCAGCAACTACTAAATCGCCAAGCTTTACATCGGAGCCGCCAACGCGAAACTCCCCTGCTTGATAACACATTGGGGAAGACCCATCGCAACAACCACCTGATTGATGAAACATCAGGGGACCATGAACTGCATAAAGCGTACGGAGTAAATCCTCGGCAGCTTCAGTCAATTCAACTCGTAATGGGTTCTCCACAATATTTATTCTACTTCTTCTGCCGATTTTGGCTTAGAAGAAACCGAGCTTGTTTGGTGAATATGAAACAAGAAGGTTTTTTACCTGCTGGTAATGATTGAGCATCATCTTGTGATTCTCACGGCCGATTCCTGAAGCCTTATAACCACCAAATGCTGCTCCGGCTGGATATGCGTGATAACAATTCGTCCACACACGACCAGCTTTAATTTCACGTCCTGCACGGTAAGCAGTGTTTGTGTCACGAGTCCACACACCAGCGCCAAGACCATAGAGAGTGTCATTTGCAATCTGCATCGCTTGGTCGTATCCATCAAACTTTGTCACCGATACAACTGGTCCAAAGATTTCTTCCTGGAATATACGCATTGAATTCTTGCCTTCGAAGATAGTTGGAGTTACGTAATAACCACCAGAGAGTTCTCCGCCAAGATCTGCGCGCTCACCACCTGTCAGTACTTTTGCACCCTCTTTTTTACCA